>JBBQBU010000372.1:0-6056 GCA_038318015.1 Chloroflexota bacterium
GCTGCGACCCATCAATACTCATGTGACAGGCTACTAGTGGGTCACGTCGTATTTGATTGGGGATGCGTCAATCTGGTCGGATCCTCAACTATATGGAGCGTGACCCACTAGTGGCCCGTCAGGGCTCAATTGCAGGATCAGCGACTGCCCCGTCTGGCGCGAAGTCGTTAATCACACAACGCATTTCAGGGCTGACGGGCCGCTAGCTCCCCGCTCCCGCTCGTGACTCCGGGAGGCGGCGACACGGGAATCCCGCCAAAGGCGGAGGGGATGTTTCGGCTGCGGCCACAGAAAGCGGGGCGCGGCCTCGCGAATATCGTCCTACGGACGACATCGCAGCCGATAGTCGCGTCCAGAATGGGCCATGGTGGGATGGCGATGGGGAAGTTTCGCCTACGTGAGCGTCAAGGGGCTGCCGGCTCCAGGGAGCGCAATACCCGGCCTGGGTTGCCGCCCACGACCGTCAGCGGCGGCACATCCCGGGTGACGACGCTGCCAGCCGCCACCACCGCGCCGTCGCCAATGGTCACGCCTTTGAGGACCAGCGCGTACATGCCGATCCATACCCGCCGCCCTATGGTCACGGGAGCCAATCCCACCGTGAACGGCTGGCGCTCGGCGTAACGGATGCGCCGCCACTGGCGCTCGCGGCCCTCCGGGTCAACGGGGTGCGAGTCATTGTCAAACACTTGCGCCCCATGCCCGATCAGGGTGCCCGCCCCGATTTCGATGCGCGCTGAGCAGCTTATCAGCGCGTCATCGCCGAAGTACACGTCCTCGGCGATGATGAGCCGCGCGGCAGCCTCGTTCAGGCGCAGGACGCCGCGGCAGACGCTCCCCTGCCCAATTGTGATGGCCTCGCGCGTGGCCCGATTGACGCACCAGGCGTTAGGGCCTAGCAAGAAGTCGTCCGGGACGACGGCCAGCCGGTCGAAACAGTCCCAGGTTTCCAGCAGCCGGCGGGCCTCAAGTTGCCGAGCCAACAGCCCCGAGAGCCGCGAGATGGCGCGCTCAAGCAGGGATCGGCGCAGGGGCGGCCGGGGGCTGCGCGGGCCGCTGGCGAAAGCGTGGGTGCGATCCATCGGCATGACGAACCATCTCTTGTAGATTATCGTACCCCCGCTCCCGTTCCCGGGAGCTGGGACAGGGGGTAAGGGCGGGTTAGGCGTCAGCGGCCAGGGTAGAATCTGCGGATCGTCGCCGCCACGTACTCGACGTGTTCCGCCGTCAGCGTGTGGTACACGGGGATGCTCAAGATCTGGGTCGCCTGGCGCTCGGTGACGGGGAAACTGCCGGGTGCGTAGTCCAGTTCTGCGGCGACCGTCTGTAAGTGCATCGGGATCGCGTAGTGGACTGCCGACCCGATGCCGTGATCCTTCAGGTACTGCTGCAAGGCGTCGCGATCCTCGGCCAGCAGCTTGAACACTTGATATACCGCGCGCTCGTGCGGAGCCTCGGACGGTGTCGTCACCTGTGGCACGTCGGCCAGCAGCGCGCGGTAGTGCCGGGCGTGCGCGCGCCGGCGCTCGGTCCAGTCCTCCAGGTACTTCAGTTTCACCAGCAGCGCCGCAGCCTGAATCGTGTCGAGGCGCGAATTGCCGCTCCAGACAACCGCATCGTCGCGCGTCTTGAGGCCCAGGTTCCGGAGAATCTTGAACGCTTCGTAGAGCCGCTCGTCGTTCGTCGTGATGATGCCGCCGTCGCCAATGGCACTGAGCGTCTTCAGTGGGTGCAGGCTGAAGCAGCCGGCCACGCCGAACGCCCCGACGACAGTACCCTGGTACGCCGCGCAGACCGCCTGCGCCGCATCCTCGACGACGGGAATGCCATGCGCGTTCGCAATCTGCATGATCGCGTCCATCTTCGCAGGGCGGCCCGTCAGGTGCACTGGGATGATCGCTTTGGTGCGCGACGTGATGGCGCGCTCAAGGCAGGCCGGGTCCATGTTGTAGTCGTCGCCTACATCCACGAGGACCGGGCGCGCGCCGACCATCGCCGCGCAGCCGGCGCTGGCAATGAATGAGTTCGCAGCGGTGATGACTTCGTCGCCGGGGCCGACACCGAGCGCGCGCAAGGCGAAGATCAGCGCGTCGGTGCCAGAGTTGACGCCGACTGCGTACCGCACGCCACAGAGCGCTGCGAACTGCCGTTCAAGCTCCGCGACCTCGTCGCCCAGCACGAACATGCCGCCATCAATGACGCGTCCCATCGCTTCTAGCAGTTCGCCCTTGATCGCGGCGTGCTGCCCGGCGATGTCCACGAACGGGATGCTCATGCGGGTCGTGCTCGTGCTCATCTGCTCACCTCTGCCATTGGTCGCCATCAGCATACGCATAAGCGGGTTTACGCCCGGGCCTGGCGGACACGCCAGGTGCCGCGACGCTCGCGTCGCAGTGAGTATACGGATGCGGCGCGCACGGTGGGCCTCACCCTGACCTTCCCTCTCCCCACAAGTGGGAGAGGGGAGGTCAAGGTGCTTTCCGCTCTTTCGCCAGCGGGAGATGGGGCAGGGGGCGAGGGCCACGCCGGACATGTTCGGTCTGCTTTGAACACCCGCGCTAGAATGCGGGCGAAAGTTCGGAGACATGCGAGGGGGAGCGATGGAGCTAGAGGGACAGACGGCCATCGTCACGGGGGCCGGGCGTGGGATCGGGCGGGCCATCGCGCTGGAGTTGGCGACACTCGGCGCCGACATTGTGGTGGCCGACTTGTTGGACGACAACGCGGCCCAGGTGGCCGAGGAGATCCATGCGCTCGGGCGGCAGGCTGTGCCGATCCACGTCGATGTCACGTCGGCGGCGGATCTTGCGGCGATGGCTGACAAGGCTATGGCTGAGTACGGCCGGATCGATGTTCTGGTCAACAACGCCGGCGTGAACTGGTTCGGCTCGGTGCTGGAAGTCACTGAAAAGAACTGGGACTTCGTGATGGATGTGAACGCGAAAGCTGTGTTCTTCGCGAGTCAGGCCGTACTGCCGCACATGTTCGCGGCGAAGCGCGGCAACATCGTCAGCCTCGCGTCGATGGCCGGTAAGTTGGGGAGCACCTACAGCGTCGCCTACGCGGCCAGCAAGGCGGCCGTCATCAGCATCACCAAGAGCCTCGCGCTGTCGGGCGCGCCGTACGGCGTGCGGGCCAACTGCGTCTGCCCGGGCTACATCCACTCGACAGATATGTGGCGGCAGGTAGAGATGGGCGTCGGCAAGGCGTTCGGCAAGACGCCGGACGAGATCAACGCTGAACGGCTGGCCGCCATCCCATTGGGGCGCTGGCAGACGCCCGAAGATGTGGCGAAGCTTATCGGCTACCTGGCGTCCGACCGCTCGGGCTACATCACCGGCGAGGCCGTGAACGTGTCGGGCGGGCTGGTGATGCACTGACGGTCCGAGCGGCGGGCAACATTCGCATTTGCCCGCCGCTCAACACATCCTCAGATTGCCCGGCGGCACCCGACGCCACGGGTCATAGTGCCGACGATCATCACCACCGCGACGACGATCAACAGATGGATCAGTGCACCGAGGTGCAGTACGACGAATCCGAGTGCCCAGAGTATGAACATGGTCCCTGCCATGGCCCACTGCATGGAGGTGGCCTCCCACATAAGCTCGGCGCTCTGGGCAGCGCTGAACTGATGCCATCGGAGTGCACCCCACGTTAGTGCGTCAAGTACCCTGAGGCGAAAGGTGGCGTCAATGGGGAAGCCGGACTGGGACGCAGAAGGGGCACGCTGGGCGAAGCAGATCGAGGCGATTGACCCGGATCTGGACCCGCCGCACACGCGGCTGCTGGCTGGGACGGCTGCAGCAGGCCCGCCGGCACGGTTCACGGCGCTGCCGATTGGGGAGCGACACCGGCGCGCGCGACGTGGTGGGGAGCCGACCGGACGTGGGCGGTGGCAGCGGCAGGTGACGACTCAGGTGGATGCAACGGTCGAATTGGACCGCGAGTGCGGCGCCTGCGCAGCCTGCGAAAGCGGCGGCCAGGTGAGGACGAGGCGCATGAACCGCCACATCCCCGAGAGCATCGTAGCGGTAACGCTGGACTTGGCATCGACGTTGGCCGCGTGGTGTGAGTCAAGTCGTGGACAGGATCGGGAGGCGCACGAGGCGGCGGTGTTGCATCACGTGCGCGGGGTGCTGGGTAACCTCCCAGCCGCTGAGTTGCTGGAGGCAACGCCAGGGCTGGTTCGGCAGGCGCGCTGGCGGAAGGCGGCCTGTTCTGGGTGTGAACAATCGACGGTGCCCGCGGGATGGCGCGAGCGGACGGTGGCGACGCGCTGCGGGACGGTGACCGTGCCCACCATATGGTATCATCGCGCGCGGTGTCGGTCCGGGTGGAGCAGACCTAAGGACTCGTCAGGAGATAACCGTCTCATCAGAGGGCGCTTTCATAAGGAGTCAGACTGCCTCCGGGTGTAACGGTTATTCCCTTGCAGGCCCTAAGAGCACGCCGGGAGCCGAGCATCGGGCACGGATGAGCGCCGGCCTGGAGCCTTTGATGTGACGGTGGTCGTTCAGCCGGGAGTGCCTTTCCGCCTCGAAAGCATCCACACTATGGCTTGCAGCACCGTCCTCATGGAGTTGCAAGATTCATAACATTCTCGTGCTGCCGCTCGGAGCAACAAGAAAACATCTGACGAGATCCACCCCGCGTTGACTCTGCGGGCAACGATCCCTTATGTGTTTGTGGCGAAGCGTGGAATCACCTGTGTGCCCAGCAGTTCCGCTGTTTCGTGGTCGTTCTCGTTGACCGCCACGATGAAATACTGCATCCCGGCATCGACGAGCCCACGGTAGTAGGTCACCATCTCACCTGGGGTACCGGTGAACATCCCTTCCCGCCCTGCCGGCGAGATCAGCGGCGCCACCCTCTTTACCTTGTCCTCCACCGCATCGGGATGTGCTGCTACGATCGCCCAGACCATGTAACTGCGGAGCATACTCTCATACGGGCGACCGAGCGTCCGCGTGTGGTCATAGAGGGCGGCACAGTTGCGTCGCACGTCTTCCAGGCTGGCAGCGCCACCGGAGGGCGAGGTCGGGCCGAAGTTCGCCACATCTGCGTAGCGCGCGACCTGTCGGAGCGTCACACGCTCCCCGCCACCGGCGATGAGCACCGGCACATGCGGTTACTGAACCGGGGGGCGGATTGAAGCGTCGGCCACCCGAAAATGCTCACCCTCGTACGTAAAGGGACGGTCGCCCCACACCCCCCGCACGATGTCGATGGTCTCTGCCAATGCCTGCTGGCGATCACGGATGCTCGGCAAGGACAGCCCCATCTTCGCGAATTCGCCCTGGTTTTTGCCGATGCCCACTCCCAGGACGAGCTTGCCCTCGCTGAGGCAGTCGACATCGGCTGCCAGCCGAGCAAGCAGGGCTGGGTTGCGGTAGGAGACGCAACTGACCAGCGAGCCCAATCGGAGCGACGTGCCCCTTGCCGCGATCGCGGCAAGGGCTGTCCAGCAGTCGATCCCCTGCATCGGGTGATCCTGAACCCACAACGAATCGAAGCTGAGCGCCTCGGCACGGTGAACCCAATCGAAATAGGAAGACCAGCTCGACCTCTGGCCGACGATGCCCAGACCGAAACGAATCCTACGCTCACCCTCGGCGACCCACGGGTGGGTGGTCCATGGCACTGGCGTTGATCCCACCATGAGGTGAACCTCTCTGCTCGGAGTCTATGACCGAGCCACATGGGCGGATTGTTCCATTGACCGCGGGGTCAAGCGTTGAAGCCGCCATCGACGTCAAGGGTCGCCCCGGTGATGTACGCCGCGCCTGGGCCCGCCAGGAACGCGACGACCGTGCCAACCTCCTCGGGCCGCCCGTAGCGGCCAAGCGCCGTCAGCGGCGTCATGACTGCTGAAAAGGGGCCGTCAGCCGCATTCATGTCGGTGTCGATCGGTCCGGGTTGCACGGTGTTCACGGTGATGGCGCGCGGACCGAGATCCCGTGCCCACCCCCGACTGTAGGCGGCCACCGCTGCCTTACTGGCCGAATAATCGGTAAGACCCAGCAATGGAAAGTGAGGCGCGCAGCATGAGCCGA
>JBBQBU010000373.1:0-6037 GCA_038318015.1 Chloroflexota bacterium
GTTGATGGGGGTGGCTGCGGCGGCGATGACGCTCTGGATGACCTTCGTGCCGTCGTTTCTGTTCATCTTTGCCGGTGCGCCCTTCAACGCCCGGCTGACTGCCCAGCCCCGCCTGTCGGGGGCGCTGGCGGCCAACACCGCCGCCGCCTACCGTGACTATCTGACTCTCCGCCCGGGCGGACGCCACGTCGGAGAGGTCGTCATTCGCGTCGATGACGCCAACTGGAGCGCCGCACAGCAGGCCCGCACCGTCACGGCGTTTCAGACCTACCTTGCCGAGAACACCGGTGGCTTTCACAGCGAGGACGCTCGCGCTGCCATCGACAAGGCACGGTGGCAAACCGCCGCTGCCGCCGGCACGGCCGAGGCCGCCCAGGCGTACCTGCGAGAGCAGCCGAACGGTCGCTTTGTTGCCCAGGCGACGCGACAGGTTGACGACGCGCGGTTCACGACGGCGCTTGCCGCCAACACGGTCGAGGCACTGGATGCTTACCGGCGCGAGTTCCCGTCTGGCGCGCACATTGCTGACGTGGAGCGCCAGCGCGACACGCTCCTGTGGGGTGCGGCGGTGACTGTTGCCTCGCCGGAGGCATTCATTCAGTACCTGGAGGCACAGCCAGCAGGCCAGTACGCCAACGAGGCTCGTGAGCGCATCGACGACCTGCACTGGCACGCCGCCGAGGCCGGCGATTCGGCCGCCGCGTTCCAGACCTACCTGCGTCGGCACCCCAACGGCCGGTATGTCGAAGCCGCGCGCCGGCGGTACGCCAGTTATCGCGCGCCGGTGCCCGGCGGCACGTACACCGGGAGTACCGAATCTGGTGCGGCGGTAACGCTGACGGTCGATGCGGACGGCATGCGCGTCGTCGGCCTGGGCATCGGGGCGGGGGCTGCCGACGTTGGCACGTCGGGGCCGGCGCGGTCGCTGGCGCTGACGGGCTGCTACGTCGTCAACGGCCTGACCCTGACCGCACCCGCGGCCGTGGAGGATGAGGGCCGCGAGTTCCGAATGGTCCAGCGTGGCTCGATGGGCCTGTCGCCGGGGACCAGCACGATACCGGTCGAGGCTGAGGCCGTGGGCAACTTTTTGGACGGCCTGGTGCGCGGGACGCTCGTCGTGCGGTTCCCCGGCGACCGCACCTGCGACAGCACACCAGTCACCTGGAGCGCGCGCGCCACGGAGCCGTAGGCAGGCGTTGGGGCTAGCTGCGGGCGGTTTTGCCCCCGATTCCGGACGTGTATGCCAACGAGGCAGGTTTGCCAGCGGCAATCCCCTACGAGGCCCGCTCAGACGCGGGGGTTGTCGCACCTCGTAGGGCGTGGCGCTACACTGCCCGCCGGCATCGTCCCGCGATCTTGTCGCGGGCTGCGATGCTGCCTCGGCACGGTCACATTCACTCGTCCTTTGTTGGATGGCGTTGCCCTGCCTGCTGGCGCTACACTGCCCGCGCCGCGCCGTCCCACGGCGCGGCGCATCAAGGGCGTCGCCATCGTCGCCGAATCGGTCCTCAGTTTCCTGGGCGTCGGGATCACGCCGCCAACGCCGAGTTGGGCAACAGGCTCGGCGGCGTGCTGGCCGAAGCGTTCCGGTCGCCCTGGTGGATCGTGCTGCCACCCGGCGTGCTCATTACCGCTGCAACCTGCTCGGGGACGTCCTACGGGACTTCCTCGACCCGCGTCCACGCCAGCACCTGATGTAGCCCGTCTTTTTCGCGCCATGTGCTCCCCCTCCCCCACTGGTGGGAGAGGGGGTTGGGGGGTGAGGGTGGCGCAAGGCTGTCGCCGTGAGCGAAATCCTGACGGCAGGTGACAGGTTTCTGCCGTAGACTCCACGCTATGAAGAAGCAGCCAGTACCACCCGAACGTACGCTCGACCGCGCCGAGGTACTGGCGTTTCGCCTGAGCAGTCACCACCTGACGACGCGATAGAATATTGCGAGATTAGCTGAGGTCGCTAGCGCGTGCGGACTGCGGAACACCCCGCCCGGCTCGGCCATGCTGGGGCTGCACGCGCGGCTCAATGCCGTGCAGCCGGACACGCTCGACACGGCTCTGAACGGTCAGAAGACGCTGGTCGAAGTGCTGGCGATGCGCGTCTCGCCGCACATCGTCCCGCGCGACGACGCAGCGCTGTTCACGCTCGGGGCGCTGCCACAGGACGAAGCGTCGTTGATGGCGGCGTTCAACACCTTTGCTGTGGCCCTCAGGCGCGATGGCATCACGGCGGCCGACACGCTGGCGCAGGCTGTCAAAGCCGCACACGTCGAGCTTGCCGATGGCCCGCTGTCGCGCGGTGCCCTCAGCGCGGGGATGACCCGCCGCCTCCCGGACGCACTCACGCTGTTCTGCCGCCCCTGCAACGCGCGGCACGTCCACGAGATGCTGTTCAGGCTGGTCGGGACGGCCGGCGGCTACGCGATCACACGCCACGGGAAAGCAAGTGCCTACGTCCGCGCCGACCAGTGGCTCGGCGGTCCGTTGAGCGGTGAGCCGACGGCTCTGCGCGTGGTGCTGTTGCGACAGTATCTGCGATGCTTTGGGCCGTCCACGCCGAACGACTTCGCGTCGTGGGTAGGGGTCCACGCCAGTGAGGCCGCCCGCGCCTGGGACACACTGGCTAGCGACCTCGTGGGGGTGGATGCTGCCGGCCGCCGCGCGTGGCTCCACGCCGACGACCTTCCGGCGCTAGAATCTGCTCCAGCGCCGGTCGGCGTCCGCCTGCTGCCGCCGTACGACGCCTATCTCGACCAGCGCGACCGCTTGACTCTGGTGCCTGACAAGGCGCTGCACAGGCGCATCTGGGCCGTGATCGGGAACGCAGGTGCGCTGCTGGTGGATGGTGAGGTCGCCGGCGTCTGGCGACCGCAGAAGAAGGGCAAGCGCCTCACCATCGCCGTCGAGGCGTTCGGCCCGCTCAGCCCGGCCGCGCGGGACGAGATCACGGTCGAAGCTGAGCTGATCGGGCCATTGCGGGGCTGCACCAGCGTTGACGTGTCCTATACGGACTGAAGGCGAGTGCGGCCCTCACCCCCCAACCCCCTCTCCCGCCAGCGGGACAGGGGGGAGCCTCCGCCCAGCACCCAGCTTTCAGCCGAGCGGGCCGGCTGCCGGCTCGCCGCACCACGTCGGGTCGGTGACGCCCGGCTGCGACGGCAACTGGTTGCCGTCCGCGTCGAAGTGGGTGTGCGTCGGCTGCCGGTGCGGCGTCACCGTCAGGAACATCACCGCCGACTCGTCGCCAACGGCCTCGACCCGGTGTTTCTCGGGCGGATAGGTGAAGATCGCCTGTCCTGGCCCGATCTCCACCACCTGCCCGTCGATGTCAAATCGAAATCGACCCTTGATGCACATGAACGTCTCGACGCCATCCGACTCTTCGTGCGAGTGGTAGTTGCCCATCGGGCGGCCCGGCGGGAACTCGAGGAACCGCGCCCGTACCTGCGGGACGGCCACGATGGTGCCGGACGGATCGTCGTGCCAGTCAAAGACGCGCGCTGGCATAGTGCCTCCCCTGCGGTCCATGCCGACCACCAGCTATCTGTCAACGGCCAGACCCGATCGTCAGGCCTTCGCGGCCAGCTCCCCGAGCGACGGCTCGCCGCACCAGGTCGTGTTGACGGTCCCGACGCGGCTGGGCAACTGGTTGCCGGCCTCGTCGTAGAAGGTGTGGGTCGGCTCGCGGTGGGGCGTGAGCGTCAGGAAGTAGACGCAGGGCACGTCGCCCGCACACGAGATCCGGTGCCGCTCGTGCGGGTAGGCCACGACCGACTGGCCCGGCGTTGCAATCACTTCGCCATCGTCAAACTCGAAGCGGACGGTGCCCTCCAGCACGACCCAGGTCTCGATGCCGTTCGACTCAATGTGGCTGTGGAATCCGCCAAGTGGGTCTTCCGGCTTGCGGCGCAGGAACCGGGCGCGCACATCCGGCACGGCGATGATGGTGCCGGTCGGATCGTCGCGCCAGTCAAACGTACGTAGTGGCATGGTGGTGCTCCCTCCCGTGGCACGGCGACCGCGCCGTTCCGGCAGTATCAACGGCCGGGCCGGCCGGGTCAACCCGCCGGGCCGGCGCGCAAGACCAGCAAGACGGTGGACCGCACCCGCTATGGCAGTGCCGGCTCGATCCGCAAGGCGCCAGCGCGATCATGGACCTCGTACCAGCGCCGGCCCGAGAACGCGGCACGCAGGCCGTCGCGGGTCGCGTCGTTGCCGGCGTAGACAAAGACGGTCGGGCAGTCGAGTCGTGGGCAGTTCAGTGCCGAGAAGTACATCACGTGCACCCACCAGTCGGTCGATACCACCAGTGCTCCGTCAAGCGATGACGCCCGCCCGGCCACCGTCCGGACGATGGTGTCGTCCAGGGCCGGGCGGTTGCCGGGTATGCCCGAATAGCCGGTATACACGTCGAATTGGCGCGGCAGGAAGTACAGCGCGTTGCAGGCCAGCAGCGCCACCGCGATGATGCCGACGGCCTGTTGCGCCCGCCACCAGCCGCCGTGCAGCCCGAGTGTCGCCAGCCACGTCGTGACGGCCGCCGCCAACGCCCAGAAACCGCGCGCCGTCAGGATGAGCAGCGACGGCAGCGCCTCGAAGTAGTAGCGCGGTCCGAACGCGATGCCGTGATAGTAGTAGGCCGCATAAGACACGACGTACAGCCCGACAAGGCCGCCGTGCGCGAGATCCCAGCCGGAGCGGCGGCGCAGGATGAACGGCAGTAGCGGCACCGCCAGCGACACGCCAAACGGCCAGCCAGCCAGCATGAACGACAGCGACACCAGTTGCTGCTCGGTGTTGACCAGCCCGGCGGCGACGGTGTGTTCGTTGTAGAAGCCGACTCCCTGTCCGAAGCCGTAGCGGTCGCGGCCGTCCACGAGCAGGCGCGGCAGAATCAGCGGGTCGCCGGTCAGCGCCGCGTTGTACGCCACATAGACGATCCCCGCCGTCGCCAGCGCCCCGAAGAGGGCCGCGCCGTCGGCCAGCACTGCGCGCCGGGTGAGCCCGACATGCCCCACCCCGTGCGCCAGTCCGGCCGTGACGATGGTGACGCCGTACAGCACCGTCACGACCTCGCGGGTTAGAAGCCCCAGCCCCAGCCCGACGCCGACGACCGCCGCCCAGCGAGTCGCCGGCCGCTCAGCGTAGCGCGTGACGCCGTAGAGCGCGACCGTGGCGAAAAACAGGGCGGGGACGTGGCTCAGGAAGGCGCCGGCGTTCAGCAGCAGAAATGGCGACGAGGCGGCCAGGACCAGCACAACCAGGGCTGTGCCGGGGCCGTACTGGCGACGGGCGGCCAGTACCATCAGCACAATGGCCCCCGCCCCCAGGACCGGCTGCACCAGCCACGGCACGCCGGCCACGATGCCCACCGCCAGCAGCGCGGCGGTGCCCGGCGGATACTGCACGAACCAGTGATCGTTGAAGATGGCGGAGAACGGGACTGGGAGGGCGTCGCGCACCGGCGACGGCGGCAGCGTCAGCTCGCCGGCCGCGAACGTCCGGGCCTGGTGCAGATACGCCAGCGCATCAAGGATGTGTGGTGCGCGGTCGAAGACGGCTACGGCCACGTAGGCGCTCAAGCACAGCCAGACCGTCAGGCCGACCGGCAGCAAGAGGTACAGCGTTCTGGTGCCCGGTTGCCAACGCACTGGTGCGGGCAGCACCAGTGCCAGCAGCCCCACCAGCAGCGGCAGCGCGAGCGCCACCGCCAGCACGCGCGTCAGCAGGTCCGCGAACGTGGCGAACGCCGGCAGCACCTCGCGCGGGAAGTACCAGAAGGCCAGATCTTCCTGATCGTGCAGGCGGTTCGGGCCGAGCCGCACGAACTTGTCATTGCGGTTAATCTCGAAGATCAGGATCTGATGCTCAGTGTCGAGGAAGTCCAGGGCGCGCGGAATCTCCGCGCGTTGCAGGTGGATGGTTAGCCGAAACGGGTTGGGCAGCGGCAGTGGCACATTGTCCAACGGCTCCGCGTCCTGCACGGTCGGAGTGCAGGCGGCGTCGCGGACCTCCAGGTGCTTCCACTGGCTGTAGCGCCAAT
>JBBQBU010000374.1:0-6011 GCA_038318015.1 Chloroflexota bacterium
GTGCGGGCGCGGCTCGAACAGCACGCGCGGATCGTCGCTCGGCTGGTACATCTCGGAGGCCGAGTAGTACGGGTGCCCCAGGTCGATGATCCGCAGCGCGATCTCGCCCAGGATCAGCATGACCAGCAGGCCAGCCGCGAGTGCCGCCACGTTGCCCAGGATCGCACCAGGGGCGACTTTGCGGCCGCCAGCGAGCAATGCCACCGTCTGCGTCCCCTTGTGCCAGGTTCCCCGAATCGGGCTATGCCGGCTGCGCCAGCCGGCCTCAGCGCCGAATTATCGCCCCGTTGCCGGCAGGACGGGCAAGGCCGCCGTTGAGCGACGGGCGACGAACCTTCCCGCATCACCCCCGGCCCGTGGGGAAGCCCTCACCCCCTAGCCCCTCTCCCGCAAGCAGGAGAGGGGGTGATCGCCGCGTACCGCCTCTTCGTCGTCCGCGGTGCCGCAAGTGGGCGTCCGTATTAGCCTGGGATGGCCTGTTCGCGGCGGGCCGCCGCGCCCGGCTGGTATCTTTACCCACGCTTCACGCCGGGGCGGTACGATGGCGCTCTGCGGCGATGCGTGGCCCGGCCCGTCCGACCAGCGGCGAAATGACGGGTGCGCGCGAGAGACGACGGGACCAGGGACCACGTATCGGTGTTGCACGCGATGTCGCAGAGAATTAGCAGGGCACTCCCCTCGTGACCGGCCCGGAGCGCGCGCGGCCGGCCGGCGCGAAGCGAGCCGGCCCTGGCCGCTGGCTCGGGCGACTGGCGGCGGTCCTGGTGGGGCTGGCGTTCCCGTTGCTGCTGCTGGAAGTCGTCTTCCGTTGGTTCGGCCCGATCATCCCCGGCAACTACGACACCGGCGCGTACCTCGTGCGGCACGAGACGCTAGGGCACTTTCACGTGCCGGGCTTCAACGGCTGGATCAAGGCTCCCGAGTTCACGACCCAGGTAACAATCAGTCAGCTTGGCCTGCGCGACCGCCGCCAGTCGTACGACAAGCCGCCGCGCACCTTCCGGGTGCTGTTGCTGGGCGACTCGTTTGTGGAAGCGGTCCAAGTGGCCCAGCGGGACGGCATCGCCGAGCGCATCGAGGCGCTGCTCAACGACGACCCGGCCCGGCCCGTCGAGGTTATCAACGCCGGCGTGGCGGCGTACGGCACCGGCCAGGAACTGCTGCTGCTCGATCAGGTCGGCGCGCAGTTCCAGCCCGATCTGGTGGTGCTGTTGTTCTTCGTCGGCAACGATCTGACGAACAATAACTACAAGTTGGAATTGTGGGACGGCGACCTGAAGTTGGCGCTGAAGCCGTACTTCGACCTTGCGCCGGACGGCTCGCTGCGGCTGATCCCTGGCCCGCCGCCGCTGCCACGCGACGGCTTCGTCAACATGATGCGGCGGAACTCGGTGCTGTTCAACGTGTTCGAGACCGGCGTGGCAAACAAGCTGAACCAGTCGTACCCGCGCGAGCAGCTTGAGGCCGTGGGCGGGCTGCGGACACCGCTGTCCGGGCTGTATGACACGCAGCCTCCGGACGAGTGGCAACGCGCCTGGACCATCAGCGAACTGCTACTGGCGCGCATCCGCGACCGCTCGGCGCAGATGGGCGCGCCGCTGGTGATCGTCGGGGCACCGGAGTGGCGGACACTGGAGCCGGAGGCGTGGGCCGAGGAGATCCGCCGGGGCAACCCGCGCTCGAATCGGCTGGCGTCAGGGCGACTGACCATCGACGCGCCAACGACGTACCTGGGCGAAGTCGCGCTACGGCTCGGCGTGCCGTACGTGGACCTGCTGCCGCCGTTCCAGGCCGCCTTCCCGACGCAGCGCCCGCTCTACTACGAGTTTGACAAGCACTGGACAGCAAACGGGCACGCCGTCGCGGCGCAGGCGGTGGCACAGGAGCTACGGAGCCGGGGGCTGGCCGATGTCGCCAGCATGCCCCAGGGGTCCGACGCTGACGCGGCGCAGCCGTGACGGCCGTCGGTGAGCGCCGCCAGTCCGATGCGCCTCCGACCGAGCAGGCCGGGCGGGCCAGAACGCGCGGGCGCCGGTGGCACGTCGGCAGCATGGCCGCGTTGTTCCTGCTGGCGCTGGTGGTGCTGGGTGCGGAGGCTGCAGCCGCGCCGTTCGAGGGCGACGAGGCCGACTACACGGCGACGAGCCGCTACTTTGGCTACTGGCTCCAGCCGGGCGGCCTCCAGCGGTCGGAGTGGGACGGCAACCACTGGACGCGCACGCAGCCGCCGCTAACGCGCTACATCATCGGGGCGTGGTTGATGGCGCGCGGTTACGACCTGGAGTCGCTGAATCAGCCGTACGTCTCCACGGCCAGCAGCTTTGAGGTGAACCGCCGCAAGGGGCGCGTGCCAACCGACGACGTGCTGGCCGCCGCGCGCCAGCCGATGGTGCTGCTGGGGGCCGGCGCACTGACGCTGCTGTACCCGCTGGGGGTGCTGCTGGGCGGGCCGCTGGCCGGGTTCGTGGCGGTGGGACTGGCGCTGTCCAGTCCGTTCCTACGGTACACGTTGGTGCACGCCTGGGCCGAGGCGCCGCTGTCGTGCTTCATGCTGCTGGCGGCGGTGCTGGCGGCGCTGGCCGTGCGGCAACTCATCTCGGCCAGTGAGGCCGGGACGCGCAAGTTGCGCTGGCTGTGGTGGGGCGGCGCGCTCGGGCTGGCGCTTGGCCTCGCGTCGGCCACGAAGCTGACGGGTCTGGTCGGTGCGCCGCTGCTGGTGGGCGGGGTGGCGGGGGTGCTGGTCTGGCAGCGCCGGACCCTGGCGGCGGCGCAGGTGCGTGCGCTGCTGGCGCTGGCTACCGTCGCCATACTCGTGATGCTGGCGGTTTTCGTCGCAGTCAACCCATTCCTCTGGCGCGGCCCGCTAGATGGCCTTGCCAGCATGGTCGCTCAGCGCCAGCGCGAGATGGCCGAGCAGCAAGAGCAGTGGCCGGAGTACGCCGTAGTCAGCGTGGCCGCGCGCCCCTGGTTGACGGCGATTGGCGTGACGCGAGCAGGGCCGTGGGCTGACCTGACCCCAGTGGCGGTGCCGGTCGGCCTCGGGCTGGGGCTGCTCGGGCTGGTGGCGAGCATGCGCCGGTTGCGCCGCCGACCGGCCGTGGTTGCCCAGGTGTCGCAGGCTGCGGATGCCCTAACGTCGCATAGTGCGCCGGCACCGAACGGCGACGGCGCGGCGGTCGTTCTGCTGCTGGTCTGGCTGGCAGGCTACACGGCGGCGATCATGGTAGGGCTAGGGCTGAACTACCCGCGCTACTTCTTGCCGTCCGCGCTGCTGCTGATCCCATTCATGGGGGCGGGCGGGGCGCTGCTGGCCGATGGCGTCCGGCACCTGCTGCGGGCACGCGGCAGGCGACTGGTGCCCCAGCATGCGTCGGCCCCGCCCGTTGCCCACCCCCCGGTGCCGGAGTCGGCCTGATCGCCGGTTCAGCCCGAACGGTCAGATCAGGGTACCCTGCACAGGACGCGGGCGTGGCGCATTCGCGGGCGCTGGCATCGGCATCGGTAGCGTGAGACTGCTTGAACGACCGGGCTGACCGGATGTCTAACCCGGACGTTCGGGGTGGTGGTGGCGACGCGTCGTCAGGGCGGTTCGCCAGGACGATGCGCGACGAGAAAGGACGGGGCATGGATCTGGGGTTGAGCGGCAAAGTTGCGCTGGTGACGGGCGGCAGCCGAGGCATCGGGCGGGCCATTGTGGGGCGGCTGGCGGCCGAGGGGTGCGCCATCGGCATCTGCGGACGGACGCCCGAGCGGCTCGAAGCGGTGCTGGCAGAGTTGCGCGCGGCCGGCACGACGGCGCACGGCGTGGTGGCGGATGTCACCGCACCGGGCGAGGTCGAGCGATTCGTGGACGAGGCGGCGGCTGCCCTGGGCGGGGCTGACCTGCTGGTCGCGAACGTGGGCGGCAATGCCGGCGGCACGCTGATGGACTCGACGGCCGAGGACTGGGTGCAGACGTTCGAGATGAACCTGTTTCACGCCGTCAGGGCGATCCGCGCGGCGGTGCCCCACTTCGAGCGGCGCGGCGGCGGCAGCGTCGTGACCATCGCGTCGGTGTCGGGCGTCAAGCCAGCTCCGCGCGCACAGTACGGCGCGGCAAAGGCCGGCGAGATCTTCCTGTCGGGGGCGCTGGCGCTGGAGTTGGCGGCAAAGCACATCCGCGTAAACACCATCAGCCCCGGCTCGATCATGTTCCCTGGCGGCGGCTGGGAGGCCCGACGCGAGCGCGACCCGGTGGGCTTCGGCGAGTTCGAGCGCCGCGAGTTCCCGGCCGGGCGGCTCGGCTCGGCAGAAGAGGTGGCGGACGTGGTGGCGTTCGTGCTGTCCGAGCGCGCGTCGTGGGTGAACGGCACGAACATCGCCGTGGACGGTGCCCAGGGCCGCCCGACCATGTTCTGAGCGAGCAGCTTGCACCCCACGGCCCCCCTCACGAACGACGGGGAGGCCCAACGGGAGGGGTCCCGCTCCCACAGGCAGGAGAACGACCAGTCTTGCTCCCCTCTCCCGCAAGCGGGAGAGGGGCTGGGGGTGAGGGGTAACCCCTCAGCCGCCGGCCAGTTTGACCTTGTGCCCTAGCTCCGTCAGCTTCGCCGCGACGCGGTCGCGGTGGTCCCCCTGGATCTCCACCGCGTCGCCGCTGACGGTGCCGCCGGAGCCGCAGAGCCGCTTGAGCGTCGTTGCGACCTCGGACAGGGCAGCCGGCCCGCCCGGCAGCCCGGTCACAATCGTCATGGTCTTGCCGCGCCGCCCCTTCTTGTCGCGCGAGACGCGCACGATGCCGTCGGCGGGCGCTTTCGGGCCGGTCGGCGGCCCCTGGCGCACCGCCGCCTTCGGCTGCGACGACGCACAGCGGCAGGCGTCGTGCCGCTTGCCACAACTGGTGCAGCGGTCCACGCGGCCGATATCAGAATCGTAGACGACGCGGTTCTGGGCCATGCCGGAATTGTACCGGCTGGGTGCCTGGTCTGCTGCCTCCAGGCATGGCAAGCGGGCGCCAGCAGGCGCGGCGGGGTCAGCCGGGAAGGCGGCCGCCGTCCACCGGCACCACCTGGGACGTGACGTAGGACGCTTCGGGCGACGCCAGGAAGTGCACCACAGCCGCGATGTCGTCAGCGGTGCCCACGCGCTTCACCAGGGTGGTGGCGGCCAGCCGGGCATAATCGCTCTCTGGGACGCCGCCGGTCATCTCGGTGCCGGCGATGAAGCCGGGGGCCACCGTGTTGACGGTGATGCCGTCCGGCCCCAACTCCCGCGCGAACGAGCGCATCAGGCCGTGCAGCGCAGCCTTGCTGGCGGCGTAGGCGGCCAAACCGGGGAAGACACCGCCGCTGTAGACGGCAGCCGAGCTTATGAAGATGATCCGCCCGCCAGGCCGCGCGAGGTGCGGCGCGGCGGCCAGCGAGGTTAGCAGGACGCCCTTGATGTTGACGCTGGAGTACGCGTCCCAGCGGCGTTCGGCATCTTCGAGCGGCGTGGTGGTCGAGACTGGCCGATTGGAGATGCCGGCATTGTTGACCAGCACGTCGATGGTGCCAAACTCGTCGGCGATGCTGGCGATGGCCGCCGCGATCTGCTCCCGATTGCTGACATCGGCAGCGCGCCAACTGGCGTGCGGCCCGAGCGCATCCGCCGCCGTCCGCAGCGTCTCCTCACGCCGGCCGATCAGCACCGCCCGTGAGCCATCCGTGATCGCGGCTGCTGCCACGGCCCGCCCGATGCCGGTCCCGCCGCCAGTGATGACCACCGTGCGCTGTCGCTGCTTTGCCATGTCGTCCCGTCCCTCTCGTCGCCCGTAGTCGGAGACGGTAGGCGCTGGGCGGCGCACAGTGCAACGCCGCCCCGCACGAAGGACGAGGCGCATCATCCGTGCCCCAGGGCTATCGCATTACCCGATCAGGCGCTCAACCCATTGAGGAGTGAGCGGAGATAGTGGTCGTTGAGGGCGGCGCGGAAGCGTTTGGTGGGTACGCTGCCCTTGGAGGAGCGGTCGCGTCTGAGCACATTGAGGGCGA
>JBBQBU010000375.1:0-6003 GCA_038318015.1 Chloroflexota bacterium
GAACGCGACGTTCGGCCCGACCAGCCCGCCTACCAGCGCCGCGACGACGCTCCCCGCCGCCAACGCCGTCAGGAAGATCGAAGCACCGAGCAGGCTCAAGCGGAAACTCGGCCAGAACCAGCGCCGGCACGCTCGCAGGAACGCCGCCCGCGCGGCAGTTGGCGAGCCTGACAAGACGCCGGCCCCGGTGCCCGCTGCACCCGGCATCGGAGTGCGTGATGCGTCCCGGCGCAATGCCTCTCCGGCCAGCGGCCCGCGAAGTGCGTCCCCGCGCAATGCTTCAAGGATACCGCCTGCCAGGAAGCTGTACGCGACGACCTGGGCCAGCAGCGCCAACGGCAGCAGCAGCGATAGGGCCAGCCAGATCAGCGCCGTGCCAGCCGAGCCGCCACCCTGAATGGCCGTCAGGAGCAGTTCGACGGCCAGATTCAGCCACCCAGGCCCAAGCAAGTCGCCGCGCCACGGGCGATCACCGGCCAGCAACCAGAGGCCGTACATCGCGACGGTGGTCGGTATAGCACCCAGCAGGAGCGTCGTCAGGTAGAGCGGCAGCGCCAGACGCAGCGTTCGGCCGATCAGCCCCCGCACCGTCATCCGACGACCCCGGCCAGCAGCGCCGCCTGCACCAGTCCCAGCAGGCGCGCGGCCACCGCTATCAGCGGTACCGGCGACGGCTGCACCTCGCGCCCGTCGTCGAGCATGTTCGCTTCGAGCAGCATCGCGTCGTCGGGATCGACTTGGACGCGGCGCAAGTTGCCGTCCGGCGCGTCAATCGTCAGCATCGAGCCAGTGCCGTCCCAGGCGATACGCTCTGTGCGGCCGTCGTCGTACGTGAGGGCGACGGCGACGGGGTACGGCACGTTCCCGATGCGCTCGATGGTAGCCCGCCGCGGCGTCGCGGCACTCACGCGGTACTCAACCGTTCCCGTCCCGAACACAAGCGGCTGAAAGAACCACGCCAACTCCGATCCCGTGCCTGCTTCGAGGGAACGCTGCAAGTCGGCCGTGGTGGGGTGCCGCCATCGCCACTGATCGAAGTAGCCGCGCATGGCCGCCAGGAACCGCTCTTCACCCACCGTCCTTTCGAGCGACAGGAACGTGAGGCTGCCCTTCGCGTAGACCGCAGACGCATAGGCCAGGAAGGAGTCGTACTCCCAGGACGGCTTCACCAGCGGCTCGCCGACGCTCTCCAGGATGTACTGGCTGCGCTGAATGCCCTCGTAGCCGAGGCGCAGCGGCCCCAGGTCGAGGAAGGTCCGATCCGTGGGGTACATCTGCGCCAGCACGCGCATCGTCGCGTAGTCCGCGAAACCCTCGTCAAGCCACGCCTCGCGGCCCTCGTTGGTGGCGACCTGGAGCGGTACCCACTGGTGCGCGATTTCGTGAATCGTGACGACTTCGACCTCGCGGACGCCTCGCTCCAGGCCGAACGGTGCCGGGTTCGGCTCGGTCAGCGTGACGAGCATCGGGTACTCCATGCCGCCCGCGCCGTCCGCTACGGAGGGTGGCACCACCAGCGTGAGCTTCGGCCAGGGGTACGGCCCGAACCACGTACCGAGCTGATCCAACGCCCGCTGTGCCGCCACAAAGAACCGTTCGTCCTGGCCCGTACTCATCGAACGTGGTGCCAGCAGTTCAAGCTCAACGGTGTGGCCGGCGGCATGCACCGGTCTCAACACCATGCGGTACTCCGGCCACGCCGTCCAGGCTACGTCACTGACGGAATCGGCCCAGAAGCGGTGCGTTGTCGTGCCATCGGGGTTGTTGACGGTGCCGTCGCGGGTGCCGGTCGCGCCCGTCACATACGACGACGGCACGTTCAGCGCCAGGGTGTACGCCCCGAAGTCCGCGAAGAACTCGCTGGCGGCGTGCCACGGCTCGGTGTCCCAGGCCCCGCGATCGTAGACGGCCAGTTTCGGATACCACTGGCCGGCCATCACGAAGTCGCCAGCTACGCCGGTCCGGGCGAAGACGCGCGGCAACTGGCTCGTCCAGGCCACGTCAAGGCGCAGCGACTGGCCCGGGGCAACGGCGCGCGCTGCCGGCAATGGCACCCGCAGCACCGTGGCCGCCGGGTCGATGGACGCCGGCAACACATCCTCGCCGGTGTCCTCCAGCCGCACCCGGTCCAACCTGATCCAGCCAGGGCGGTCCGGATCGAAACTCGTGCCCCGGTGCGACCCTGCCGACTCGCGCATCCACTGGGTTTGCGCGTCGCGGAAGGCGTTGAGGTACAGCTTCAGCCAGATTTCCGGCAGCGTGTCGCCGGTCTCGTTCCGGTACGTGATCTTCGCCGTGCCCGCGATCTGATTTGTGGCCGGGTCCCAGTGCGCATTCAGGTCATACGACGCGATGTCCACGTCAGCCCGCCCGGGCGTTCTCGATGCGCTCGGTAGCGGACTGGCCGGCGGCGCGGGGGCCGTGACCTGGGCGGCGGCGGGCACGGTCGCACTGGTCAACACCAGCAGCAGGCAAAACAGAGCCGCCGCACGAGCGACGCCCTCATCACGTCGGCGGCAACGCCCCGAGATCCAGGCGAGTATCAGTCGGATCATGCACCTCGCGGCGGGCGTGTGCGGACGCTGCGCCTCACATCGTTCACGGACCGGCGTCACAGGGCACCGGAGCGTTCTGGACACATCCGTCCGGCTGCTCGCGTCTCTCCGCCAGCAGAGTCTATGCCCACGTGAGCAGTTGTGCCAGAAGGATGCCGGGCGCAGGCCACTGCCGCCAACCGATTCACCGGCGCACGGTACTGCGGACCGGCGTCACCGACGCGGGCGGCCAGGCGTGCCACGCGAGCGCAAAATCAGTTGCGTCACGCCCCACGCGACCAGCCAGACCAGGAAGAAGACGGCGATCAGCGTCAGCATGTCCAGCAGCGTGTCCGAGTCGCCCATGCCGAAGAACAGGAACCGCGCGACCAGCACCACGGCGTACAGCACCGCGCCGATCTGGAACGCTCGCTTCAGGCGATCCCGCGCGAAGAACACGCCCAGAGTGAACAGGATGCCGACGGCCAGGAAGATCAGATTCCTCATCGGCGGGGCATCCTCTTGAGCCGTATCATGGGCCGAATCGCTCGAAGAGGAGCGGGCTTGTCACGCCCTTCAGCGGCAGCACGGTTCCGTTCACTAGATACGGCGAGTCGTACGCCGTGCGCTCGCCGGCGGACTTGCCGGGCACGGGGAAGAGGCGGCAGCTCAGCGGCTTCTGGAGCGCCACCGCCAGCGCCGCAACGTCCAGCACAATCGCCGCCAACTCGTCGGGCGCGGCGTCGCCGGGCAGCGGCACCGTGTCCAGGCCGGTCCCGCAGACCGCCGAATACAGCAGCAACTCGGAGACGGTGACGAGGCCGGCCGACGCCCGCGCCGCCAGCACCGAATCTTCGAGTACCGGCAGCATCAGCCCGCTGTAGCCAATGTGGGTGAACGGCAGCCGCTTGAGCATCCGCGTGAAGGCACTGGCGGCAGCGAGGGTGCCAGCCGCGCCAAAAGCCCCGACCCCGAGGTCTTCCAGCATGCCGGCCGAGCTGTCGGCATCGGCCGGGAACGGCGCAGGCGTCAGGTCGGTGCCAGAGTAGGCCAGCCCGAACTCGGCCTCCAGGCTCCGCGCGATGGACTCGACGCGTGCCACCTGCGCGCCTAGCTGCTCCCGCAGCCGCTGTTCGAGGTCGTCCAGCGAGCCAGCGCCGGCATAGGCCGCCCGCACGTCGTCGGCCGCCTGTAATCCGATGGCGAAGCAGGCCACACCGCCACCGTGGTAGCCGGCTGGGAAGAACGGGGTATTCGGCGTGACCCCTGCAATGGTGCAGAAGCGGAAGTTGCCGAAGCCCTGCGGCGTCTCGGCGGCCAGCCGCGCGATGATCCGACCGGCCGCCATTGCCGCACCGCCGGACGGACGGCCTTCCGCCACCGTCTCGATGGTGCCGTTGATCTGCTGCGTCGCCACCAGTGCGTGGCCCAGCGCCTCCGCGTACCGCTCACCGGCCGCTGGCCCGAGCTTGTCCCAGCGCACCGGCCCCATCGACGTGAACCCGACGCCGACCTGCTGGCAGGCCGCTTCCAGCGCTGACGCGAACGGTACGACCCAGGCCTCATCGTCCGGCGGGCCGATCTCCGCGAACGGCGACGTGGCGATGCGCGTCGTCTGCACCTCAATACCAGCGTCGGCGAAGCGTGCTGACGCAGCCGCGAGGAACGCACCGGCCCGCTGCATGGCAGCGATATCGAGCGGCCAGGTGGCATCGAGGCCCGCGCAGATTGATCGGATCTTCACGGCGCTCTCCGTCGCGTACCAGCGTTCATGACAGAGCAAGGGTACTCCCCGCCCGATGTGACGGCAACGGGTACGCCGGTCATGCGTGCCTGTCAGATCGCTGCACTGAAGGAAATCGGGGCTTGATAGAGTTTGACGAAATAGGCCGGCACTTCCCACCCGCCAATCTCCTCACCCGCGACCCCAGGGGCGACGCTTGTGCACGAATCTGACGGAGAACCGAGGGCGACCATCCGCGCAACCCGAACTGTCGCCGTCCCGCCGGGCCGTGTACGATGCTCGTACAGTGATCGCGCCCACACTGAAGGGTGCGGCTCGTGACCGGTCGGAGGTGGCCCACGGTGTCCGTCCGCTTTGACCCGACCCAGACCGTCGCCGAAGTAGAGGCAGGCTTGCGGCGCGCCGCCGAAGCCGCCTGGGGCGCCGCCTCACTGCCCGAGATCGAGCCGGCGCTGACAACCGCCGCCCGGGCCATCTGGCGCATCAGCCAGGAGCCGCTGGAGCCGTCCGATGTCGAGCCGTGACCGCCAGCAGCAGCGCCACAGGGTGAGGCCATGACCGACCTGCACGACCTGACCGCCGCCGAGGCCGCCCGCCTGATCCGAAGCGGCGAGGTGTCGCCGGTCGCGCTGACGGATGCCTTGCTTGAGCGCATCGAGCGGTCACAACCGACGCTGCACGCCTTCGTGACGGTGGATGCAGCCGGGGCACGCGCCGCCGCCTTTGCTGCTGAAGCCGCCCTGCGCGACGGCAGCGACACGGCGACGCTCGGTCGGCTGCACGGCGTCCCGTTCGCCGCGAAGGACATCTTCAACGCGGCCGGCCTGCCAACCTCGGCGGGCTATCGGCCGCTGGCCCACACGCCCGTCGCCAGCGACGCGTACAGCGTGGCGCGCCTGAAAGCAGCCGGGGCCATCGTGCTCGGCAAGACTGTCACGACGCAGTTCGCATCGGCCGACCCGTCGCCCACAGTGAATCCCTGGCGAGCGGATCGGACGCCAGCTGGATCGAGCAGCGGCTCGGGGGTGGGTGTGGCGGCGCGGCTGGTGCCGTTCGCGCTCGGCACCCAGACGGGAGGATCGATCTTGCGGCCGGCGGCGTACAACGGCGCGGTGGGCCTCAAGCCAACCTACGGCCGGGTCAGCCGCCAGGGTATCGTGCCGCTGGCCTGGAGCCTCGACCATGCCGGCCCGATTTCCCGCTCGGTCGAGGATGCGGCGCTCGTCCTCGGCGTCATGGCCGGGCACGACCCGCGCGATCCGCATTCGTTGGCCGCCGACGTACCCGACTACCTCGCGGCGCTGGCGACGCCGCTCGATCGCCCGCGCCTGGGTTTGCCGGTGGACTTCCTGGAGCGCGCTGAGCCGGCGGTGCGGGCGCACGTCGAGGACGTGGCGCAGCAGGCGGCTGCGGCCGGCGCTGACGTGCGCGAACTCCGGCTACCGTGTGACATCGACCTCGTGCTGGCTGTCCAGGCGATCACGATGCAGGTGGAAGGAGCGGCCGTCCACGCGACGTGGCTGGCCCGCGACCGAAGCGACTATAGCCCGCGCATCCGGGCCTCGGCGATGCTCGGGCAGGTGCTGCCGTCGTGGACGTACCTGCACGCGCAACGCCTGCGCCGGCGCATCGCCTCCCAGGTTGTGCCGCTGCTGGCCGACCTTGATGCCGTCCTGTTGCCTACCGCGTCGAACCTGCCCCCTGCCCCCGACACGACTGGCGACC
>JBBQBU010000376.1:0-5994 GCA_038318015.1 Chloroflexota bacterium
TAGGACCGAGCGCCGAAGGCTGGCGCGTGCCGGGTGACTCATGAGCACACGGCATCGTCGCAGTGTCCCGGGTCGCTGTCCTCATGTGAGACCCAACCTTCCTGAATCCGCCATCGCCGTCCATTCGCAGTTTCATGAACCTAGCGACCGCCACCTAGCAGTCACTCAACTTATCCGATACAAAGTATCATCATCGAGTGCGCCACGGATCAATCCAGCGAGCGTTGCTTGAACCCCGCTGCCGAAGCAGTCCGTCGAACTGGCGGCAACTATAGATGATACATAGTATCATCATCAAGAGTTGTGCCTGCGGCGCTTCCAGATGCCCCTGCGGTTCACACTGGGCTGCGTGGCGCGGGCCGCTCATGAGGTTTGCACGGACTCAGCAACTTGAGGGGGGATCGTGAAAGAGTGGCACCGCGTGGATTCCACACCGTGACCGGGCCGTTCTACAAGGCGCTGCGTGCCGACTTCTCGTCGTATCAAGATGGGGCGGGGTTGTGGCCGGCACCGAGCCAGCGTGGACCTGGCGCCTGGACGCGGGTGCCTGACGCGAAGCCGGTGGCAGGCTCAGGTGGCCTCGCATTGCACCACCTCAGCGGACTGTCCAGGGCGCTCGGGACGCGGCTCTTCATCGCTGAGGCTGAGGACATTGTGGCCGTGACTGAGTTCGGCGTGATCGCCGGCCGAGCCCGGCTCCTCCGGCCCATCGCGGTCTGGGACGCGCAGGCCGCCCGCCACTTCGCAGCGGATTGTGCCGAACAGGTGCTGGACGCACTTGACTGGCATGTCACCGACGATGATCGGCCAGGAGCTGCCATCGCGGTCGCTCGCGACTTCGCGGACGGTCTGGTGTCGCTCGACACGATGTATCGGACCTGGGCTGACGTGCATACGCTCGCACGGGGCCACACCTGCGACATTCCGTGTCCCGAGGCGTGGCAAGCCGCCTGGACCGCGTTCGACGCTCTGCTGGAGCTGGACCCAGGCGACGCTGCCAGGATCGCTGTCCAGATGGCGCACGAATCGGCCGTGCTTGCGGCGTCCTGGTGGGCCGGCTGGAAGGCGCGGATGGACGCTGCCTGGACGGCCTGCACAGCCGCACGGGTCGAGGAGTTGCGCGAGGCAGCCGCGCGAGCCGCCAGTGAACAGGCAGACGCCGACGTTCGCCGTTGGCAGGCCGGCCGCCTTGAACAGTATCTCCACGGCTGGACGGATCGTGTAGCGGCGGCCCCGGAGCAATCACTGCACCGGGGCTGACTGGGCCACGCTACGCAGACACGGCTTGCAACGCTTTGATAGCGGCCACGACGTGCTCGTAGTCTGGCTCACTGGAGACTTCCTGGACGTATTCGACGTAGCGGATCTTGTCGTCCCGATCAACCACGAAGATCGCTCTGTCGAACAGACGCAACTCCTTGATCAGCACGCCGTAATCGATACCAAACTGGCGATGCAGATGCCCGGACAGCATGGCATGGGTGACATCGTTCGCCGCAGCCCAGCGCGATTGGGCGAATGGCAAGTCCATACTAACGGTGAGCATCGTCAGGTCACCAAGCTCCGACCGCCGTTCCTCCCACCGCTTCGTCTCCAGGCTACAGACCGGCGTGTCCAGCGATGGCACGCAGCTAATCAGCCGCACCGTTCCGGCCGAGTCGTCCAGCGTGACGGGCACGAGACCAGCCCCGACGAGGGTGAACGCCGGGGCAGGGTCACTAGGCTGTAGCTCTTTGCCAAGCAGGGTGAATGGCTTGCCGCGTAGCGTGACGGCTTCTGGTCGCTCAAGCACAGACATCATGGGACTCCTTCTCCGTCGCTGGTTGACGGGGGCATGGCACCCCCTGCGGGTCATATGGCGAACGCTGCTGGGGCCGGTCAGATGGCGGAACAGTCACGGTGCCACGCCGAGGTGCTGCGCGAGCCTGCCGGCCTGCCAGTCGCGCGCCTGCTCGAACGTGTCGGCCCACGCCGTATGCCAGGCTGCGGTGCTGGCAGCATCAGACGCCGTCGCGGTGTATGCGAACCAGGCGGCGTCTCGTGCTGCAGTCCAGGCCGCATCCCAGGCCGCGCGGGTGGCTTCCGCTTCGGCCGCGCTGGTCGCCGCGATCCGGACGGCTCCCCAGACGCACGCCTGGAGCGTGGCGGCACACGCTCTAGCGGCCGGCAATATCGCCGGATGGCAGGTATGCTCCGCGATGTCAGCTTCGTAGGCGCGTGCGTCACGCCGTGCGGCTTCCTGGGTGGCCTCGCGAATGCCCCCCGCGATCATCTCCCGCCCTGCCGCGAGGAGTTGGCTCGGTCGGTCGTCTTCTGGGTCGTGCCAGACGAGTAGCGGCAAGATACGCTCGGCACACTCCACGGCGAACAGGCGCGCGGCACCAGCATTCCAGCCATCGAGTCGGATCAGGGTCAGGCGTGCCAGATCGAGTCCGTCGCGCAGCGTCTCATGGTCATGCCCATCGTGTTCGACGAGCATGACGGTTGGTCCGAGCCGTTCGGCAAGATCGACCAGCCCGTGCAAGCGTGTGTGGTTTTCACCCAGCCCCGATGTGTACCGATCACGCTCCGTCCGCTGCCGGGTTGACGCCGACACACCGCGTGCGGGGGGCTGCTGGCCGAGCCGCGCGTGCCCTCGTGACGGCGGAACGTAGAAGAGCGGCCGGCTGGCTGCCTGATTCAGCACGCGGCCCGGCACGTCACGCTTCAACATCCGTCGCCCCGACGCGCATTGAGCATCATCGCGCGGCGCTCACGATCACGGTGAGCGGGCGCGACACGTATCGCCTGATCTCATCAGCCAGGTGCGTCGCGAAACCGACGCCGATGGAGCCCATAACTCGCACCCGGCCATCTTCGAGCCTCGCGAGTGGTTCCCCACAGCATGGGCAGCGTGTCGATGACGACACCGCGAACCAGACGTTCAGGTCGATCCAGTCCGACTCGGAGAATCGCGGGCGGTCAGCCGGGCAAATCAGCGTCATGCGCCGACCCTCCGTGAGGCATCCGCGTCCACGCAGTCAGGACCGAGATGCCCCCTGGCTGGCGCCTGGTCGAACGGATGGAGAACGAGGCCGACCGGTGGCTTGGGGTAGAAGCAGGTGGACTTCTCGGGCATCCGCTCGCCACGGCGAGCGATGTCGACGATCTGCCTGATGCGAGTCGGGTTGAGTAGAACGGCGAACTGC
The DNA here is from genome assembly GCA_038318015.1 of Chloroflexota bacterium. GTDB lineage: Bacteria > Chloroflexota > UBA6077 > UBA6077 > JACCZL01 > JADZEM01. The sequence goes on from JBBQBU010000376.1 coordinate 3,189, forward strand.
GCGTCACCGTTGAGGACCTGACTGACAGCGTCATGGGCAGCGTGGGTGTACGAGACTGCTTTCTCGGTTGACATCGCGCCGACCGTCAGCATCGGGGCGATCACAGCACGGTCGGCCAGGACGACGTCCAACAGGGATTGTTCGCTAGCGCTCCGACATGACCGTCCACTCCGATTTGAGAGGCCGGAACCCGAGGAGATGAACGTGATGTCGTAGGCCGTCGGCCCAATCACAGCGACGGTCGGCCGCCGCCGTCCGAGCGACGCCAGGATCGCCAGATATGCGTCCAGGTGCACGTCGACGGGCACGTCGGACACTCGTCGGGTTGATGCGACAAGATCGCCGCCAAGCCGGGCCACCAACTCGTCAACGTTGAGCTCGCCGAGGCCACGGATCACCCGATGCGTGGGCAGCACGACGAGCCCCGGGTCGTCGGTTGCGACGAGATGCATCAGGACGAACTGCTCAGCACCTGTCGCCTCCTCGCGCTGCCGAGAGCGCGCGACGGCATATCGATGCAAGAGGGCCGCCTCGTAGCGGTGATGGCCGTCGGCAATGAAGATCTGACGCTGGCAGAAGAACCGTTCGAGGCCGGCGCCGAGATAGTCGTCATCGAGCACCCACAGGCGATGCGCGTGTCCTTCGAGGTCGGTCCCCTCAGCCACCGGCTCGTGCCGGTCGGCCCAGCTCCAGGCCAGGGTGATCGCATCAGGATCGAGACCGCCCCGTTCGAAGAAGGCCAGGATCGGACTGACGTTCGCACCGGCCGAGCTCAGGTGGCGGACGCGCTCGGCCGTGGCACGCTCAAAGGTGCGCTCATGCGGGAGCACGATCCGACAACCCCAGGCCCTGAGGCCGACAGCGGCGACCAACTCCCGGCGTACCAGCGTGCGTCCGTTGTGATCGAAGCGAAGCTCGTGGAGATAGAACGCTGGACGCGACTCCGGACGTAAGACACGCTCAGACCGCCACCGGCGAACAGTTGCGCCAGCAGCCAACGCGGACTCCTGCTGAGCTGGACCGGACGCTGAGCGGGAGATCTCAAGTCGGATGGCGTTGTACGGATGGTGCTGGCGGTAGACCGGCTCATGCGCCGCATCGAGCGCGCCGAACGGCGGGCAAAGAACCGCCCCCAGTCCGCCGACACGCGCGAGATCGAATCGCAGCCCTCGAAAGGGACGAACGTCGGTCATCAGTCGGTCGCTCGGATCGACGATGGGACCACGTGCCCGATAGTGCAGGCATGGCCGCTGGGCCGAAAGAACCGCGATACCGTCATGGTTGGGCCACCTCGCAGTCAACGGCCAGAAGCCGCACAGTCGTTCATATGAGACTGGATCTCGATGATACCTCGTCTCATGCATTGGCGCAAGAGGTCGATAGGGTACGTGATCGAAGCCGGCTTGAGGCTCGCTGCGTTCGTGTGCCCTGGGTGGATTGAGTGCACGCGTCGCGCGTGAGGCAGGGTCTGTGGCGCCGACCTGCCGCTCGCTAGCGGACAGCGAGGAGCACCGCGTCGCGGGTGTGGCGCCACACTTCGGCGACCTCACGAAAGTCCGCGGCAATGAGTGCCTGGCGATGAAACTCGACACTAGTGGGTCACGTCGTATTTGATTGGGGATGCGTCAATCTGGTCGGATCCTCAACTATATGGAGCGTGACCCACTAGCATCGACAACCGGCATTGATCGCTCGGAGCGGCGCTCGCTCTCCGCGACGAACTTGGCTAGCGCAGGGAACGGTCGCAACTCGGCCTCGATCCCTTCCCACCAGGCGTCCAATGAGTCGATCTCGCCCCGCGCGAGGATCGTGTCACGCTCGGTGAAGGCGATGGCCCGGCCCAGCTCGTCGATCTGCGAGCAGCCCGTACGCAGATGATCGGCGTTCATAAAGATGCCGCCCGCGTCAAGCAGCCCGGCCAGATCACGGTACAGGCGGGCGAGCTCCTCCGGCTGGAGCCAGTGCAAGGCCGTCGCCGACAGGATCGCGTCGACGCGGGCGCCGGCCAGACCGCTGCGGACCGCATCGACCCAGATCGGCTGCCGCACGTCCACTTCGACCCAGGTTATCCGTGTATCGCGGAAGCTCCGTCGTCCGACCTCCAGCGTGAGCGGGTCGTAATCGACACCGACGACTCGGGCCGACGGGAACCGACGCAGCGCCCGTATGGGCTCCCCGCGCTGTGAACCTAGCGTTCAGCCGGCTGGTCAGCGCGCGGGTCGGTCGGTCGCCACAGGTGACCGGGCCGCCGACCGAATGGGATCTCTGGGTGGCGGACGGCGACGGCGGCAATGCTCGCCGTCTACCAGTAGACGGGCTGGCGGAAGGCTGGGCGCCGTGGACGCCTTCCCTGAAGCGTTTACTTGACCCGAGGCAGGAGCTGCACACGCCGCCGCCCTATCCCCAGGCTCACCGCGAAGCAGAGTGAGGAGCAGAGGACGATACTCGCACCGGAGCTGATGCTCAGGTGGTACGACAGCAGCAAGCCGCCGACTGCGCTCAAGCAGGCCACCACAACGGCCGTCAGCATCATTGTCGGTACGCGATCGGCAAGCTGGCGGCCAGCCGACGCCGGGATAACCAGCAGCGCCGTCACGAGAATCACTCCCACTGTCCGCAAGCACACAACGATCGTCAGGCCGATGAGACCGAGCAGCAAATAGTAAATCAGGCGTGTGGGGACTCCCATCACTCGGGCCATCTCCGGATCGAAGGCGAGCAGCACCAGCTCCTTCTGCAACAGGAGGACCACGACCACCACCAGCAGCCCGCCCGCACCGAGGAATGCCAGGTCAATTGGGCGAAT
>JBBQBU010000377.1:0-5944 GCA_038318015.1 Chloroflexota bacterium
TGGCGAAGGCGGTGCGCGTGCCAGACGGTGTAGTAGTTCGCCGCTGCCGCCAGCGTTGACAGCGTGAGCAGCGGTATCCGCACTGGTGCCGAGTCGAGCACCGGCAGGATGGTCGTGCCGAGCGCGCCGAACAGCGAGCCGGCACCCAGCACCAACGCCAGCGGGCCGATCAGCCCGACCGCGGCGCACGGCGCGCCGAGGATGGCGAAAATGATGCCGCCAAGGGTGATCGCCCGGCCGCTACGCTCGGTGCCGATGTCGTAGCGACGAGTAGGAGCGGGCCGCACATCCACCTCGGCCGCGCCAAGCCGGTAGGCGGCGACCGGCGCGGGAAAACCTTTCAGCGGGATGGATTCGGGGATGACGGTGGGAAACTGGGCGGCAACCTGGGTGAAGCCCAGCGCATCAACCACGACCTGCCCGCTGTTAGCCGCGCCCTGCAAGCGCGCGGCCAGGTTCACCACGTCCCCAATGGCGGTGTAATCTTTCCCGTCGCCGGAGCCGAGGCGGCCGACGTGCGCGAAGCCCGAGGCCACGCCGATGGATGCGTGCAAGTCCAGCCCGAACCGCTCCCCCAGGGCCGGCAGTTCGGCCTGGATCTCCAGCGCCGCCGCCACCGCTCGCCCGGCGTGGTCTGCATAGCGGATCGGCGCATTGAAGAACGCCATCACCGCGTCGCCCACGTACTTGTCGATGAACGCGCCGTGCCGGACCAGCACGTAGGTGGCTGTCTTCAAGAACGCATCGACGACGGCGTGGGTCTGCTGCGGCCCAAGCTGATGCGTCAACTCGGTGAACGAGCTGAGGTCCGCGAACAACACCGTGAGCTCGACGACGCGCCCTTCCTCGACGTGCGTGTTGCACCGATTGCAGAGGTTTGGGTTGCGGATGCTGCGGCTGATGCCGACGAGGCGGAAGAGGTAGCCGAGCGGCCCAGAGAGCGCGGTGCCGCAGATGACACATTCCGGCGCGTGGCTGGCGCGGGCGAGCGCAGCGGCCTGCTGGTCGACATTCATCAGCACGTCCTTATTGAGTCTTGGGTGTACGGTGTTGGCGCTGGCACAGCCTGTGTCTCAGAACGCACCTGCCTGCCGAGCGTAGCACGCGCAGGGTGACGAATACCTTACGAGCGTGTCGGAAGCAGGCGGGAACGTGGTGATGCCGCTTGACAGCCGGCCAGATCAGGTATATAATGATCATGTTATGGAACTGATGAGTTATGCAGCGATGGCACCGGCGGACCTGGACGCGACCTTCGCGGCGCTGGCCGATCCGACGCGCCGCGCCATTCTGGCCCGCCTTGCCGCTGGCGATGCGTCGGTATCGGAGCTGGCCGCGCCGTTCTCGATGAGCCAGCCGGCTGTTTCCAGGCATCTCAAGGTGCTCGAACGGGCCGGCTTGATCTCGCGGGGGCGCGATGCTCAGCGCCGTCCGCGCCACCTCGAAGCCCGGCCATTGGCCGAGGCGACCGCCTGGCTGGAGAGCTACCGCCAGTTCTGGGAGGAGCAGTACCAGCGTCTCGACGCGCTGCTGGACGAGTTACAGGCGATGACGCCCGGTGATGAAACCCCCGGCCCGTAGCTGCGGCCCAAACCCCACCCAGCACTCAGCGACAAGGAGCGTCCCGCATGTCCGTTGCCCCGCGGCTGGTGATCACGACCCCCAGTGACGGTGAAATCGCGATGACGCGCACGTTCAACGCGCCCCGGCACCTCGTCTTCGATGCGTACACGACGCCGGAACTGGTCAAGCGGTGGCTCGGGCCGCGTACCTGGACCATGGTCGAATGCACCATCGACCTAACGGTTGGTGGCAGCTACCGCTACGTTTGGCAGGGGCCGGGCGGGTCGGTGATGGGGATGCGCGGCGTCTACCGCGAGATTGTCCAGCCCGAGCGCATTGTCGCCACGGAGTCGTTCGACGAAGCCTGGTACCGGGGCGAGGGGCTGGGCACCTGCACACTGCTCGAAGGCCCACCGGGCGTGACGACGTTGACCCTCACCGTGCGCTACGAGTCAAGGGATGTTCGCGACGACGTACTGAAGTCGCCGATGGAAGCCGGCGTCAACGAGGGCTTCGACCGCCTGTCGGAACTGCTGGCAGCATCCGCCGCCGCGAGTACCGGCGACAGCGCAGGCGTGAACGATGTTGCCGCCCGTTACCGCAAGCTCGCCGATATCTTCGAGCGGAAGATTGCGGCGGTGCGAGCCGACCAGTGGGGGAACCAATCGCCGTGCACGGACTGGAAGGCACGCGACGTGGTGCGGCACATCGTCTTTATGCATGGTATCATGCTGCAGCCGCTCGGCCGGGCGTTGACCGCCGCGCCGACGGTGGACAAAGATCCGCTCGCTGCCTTCCGTGCCGCTCGGGCCGATGTCGCAGCGGCGCTGGCTGACCCGGCCCTGTCCGCGCAGGAGGCCGGCGGCCACTTCGGCACCATGACCGTCGAGCAGATGATTGACAACGTGGTCAGCCTGGATATGGTGCTGCACGGGTGGGATCTCGCAAAGGCCACGGGACAGGACGCCACCATCGACCCTGCCGAGGTCGCGCAGGCAATGACGAACCCGCCGGCTGTCCCCGAGGAGGTGTTGCGGAGTCCCGGCGTGATGGGGCCGATTGTGCCGGTGCCCGCCAACGCCCCGGCGCAAGACCGCCTGCTTGGCTTCCTGGGCCGCGACCCGCACTGGACCGCTTGAGCAGACGGCGAGCGCCCGGCACGTGTGAGGGAAGCGGCAGCGAGAGTGCCGCCGCCCTCGCTCTCACCGCGCGCTTCCGCAGGCGGGCGACGTTCCGTCGGCTGAGGTCGTCGTATTGCCAGTGTGCCGCACCCACGTTGTCATGCTGGGCCTGCGCTGCCGGCAACGCCCCCCTGTCATCCTCCGCAGGCTCAGGATAACGGTCATGCTGGCGGGGTTTCTGCGAAGTCGATGAAGGTGTTGGCTCTCCCAGAACCCAGAACCCAGAACCCAGGGGAGTCCATGTCTCGACAGAACATCTCGTCTGGCACGCCCTAGGAGGCGCTGGCCGGCTACTCGCGTGCCGTGCGGACCGGCCAGCACGTCTTCGTGTCCGGCACCTCCACCAGCGCACCGGATGGCTCGCTGCTCGGCGGCGATGATCCGTACCAGCAGGCGCGCGCCATCCTCGCCAAGATCGAGGCGGCGCTGGTGGAGGCTGGCGCTCCGCGCGACCTGTTGCCACGCCTTGAGACGCTCGCCAGCATGGGTGTCCGGCACCTGAGCTTTGGGCCGCTGCTCGGACCGGAACCGCTGGCCGCCATCGTGACCCTGGGCCATGAGGTGCGACCGCACTACGCCGCCCGCTAGCGCAGGTCTCACGGCCCCGATTGTTGTGGTAGGGGGGTGCCCACCTCACCCAGTGGCAGAAACATCGCAGTGTGCGACGGTGGGCATATGGCAGTTTCTGACCGGTCCGTCCTGTTGGCTGCCCGACACGGCTACACTGCTACCGTTAAGAGAAAATCAGGAGAGTACGATGCATGACCCAACTGTCCCACCAGGGTGGCTCAATCGGGGACACATCGTCACCAGGAGAGAGGCGTTGAACGCCGCAAGAACCCTGTTGACAGGCGCGGTGGCGTTCAGCTTCCTGCCCAGCAGCGCGCCGGCGCTGGCCCAGGGTGACAATGACGTCAAGATCGTCAACAAGTCGAAGTGGGAGATTCATCACTTCTTCCTGTCGTCTACCGACAAGAACGAGTGGGGGCCTGATCAATTGGGGGAAGAGGTCATCGGGACAGGGGAGAGTTTCACGCTCAAGAACATCCCCTGCGACGTCTATGACGTCAAGCTGGTTGACGAGGATGGCGACGAGTGCGTCGCGGAGGCGGTCGATATCTGTGGGTCAGATCAGGGATGGTTGATCACTGACGAAATCCTGCTGGCGTGCCAGAGGAACGACGACGAGAAATCGGCCTCCCAGCGGAGCTGCCCGACCGCGTAAAGGCGGCTGCATACCCCTGGTTGCGGGATCAGGAAGCGATGGGCGATGGGCGAGCAGGCAAGGTAGAGCAGGCCGGCGAGATGAGGGGCGAAGGGCATTCACCTACGACCGGCGCGGCGCAGCCTGTGGCGAGGCCGCCGGTGACACGCGCGGTGCGGCGGCCGTCACGCGGAGTGCCGTCGCGTTGACGGTTCCGTCGGATGCCAGCGGCCCAGTGGCGATGATCTGCGCGCCCACGCCAGCGTCCGCCATCGCGCCGGGGGCCGGCTTCAGGATCTCAACGTTGCTCGGGATCGTCACGGTTGTCGTCTGGCTGCCGGTGTTCATCAGTATGCCGCCGAACTGGAGCGAGACGATCTTGCCGAACGTCGTCACCTGCCCGATGCGCGACCCGACCATCGGGACGATGCCCGCTGACGGCATGGTCGGGCCGGTGTTGTAGAGGCGGACCGAGATGGCCGGGCCGCTCGGCAACTGGAGTGCCCCGACGAATTGGCCCGGCTTCAAGTCGGCCGCCGTGCCCGGGGCGTCACGGTCGATGCGGGCACCGTTCGCCACCTGCACGCGGGCCTGCCCGGTGTCCGTGCGTACCGTCATGACCGAGCCGATGATGCCCTCAATGCGGCCACTTACCGTGCCGATCTCGTCGTCGTCTTCGGCCATCACCAGCATGTTGTTGGCGGGTGCCGCACCAGACGCCGACGCCCCGAGGCCCGGCCCCAGGTTCAGGCGCGCGGGGGCGGTCGGGCTTGGGGCGGCCTGAGCCGCTGCGCCCGGTTTGGTGGCCGGCTTCGCACTACCGGCACCGGCCGCGCTGGCAACCGTCGCCGGCGTGCTGGTGGGCGAGCTATAGCTGTCCGTTGCGGTTGTCTTGCGCTCCAGGCCGATCAGGACCGGGGCGGCCAGTTTGTACTCGCCACCCGGCACGACCAACATGCTGCCACCCATCGCGATCGGCACATACGCCTCCGCCTGATCGTCGCCGGCAGGCCCGATCTGTACATTCTCCGCCAGTTTGTGACCGTCGTCCGCGTGGACGCGCGGCGAGCCGCTCCGACCGATTGGCGTATACGCGGCGAGTCCGTCTGCGGTTTCCTCGTCCGCGCGGTCAACGACGACGGCCTTTTCGCGGGCGGCACAGGCCGAGACGATGAGCAGGGCCGCCAGCAGCAACCCGAGGACGCGGCCCGACACGCGCGGGACGCTGTCAATCTGACCGGCGCGGCCCCGACCTGAGCGTTGCTCGTTGCTAGCGCTGCGCCATCCGAACATCAATGCCGCCCGGACGGTGCGGCCGGCGCAGCGGCCGGGGATGCGGCAGTGCTTGCGCCGCCAATCGGCTGCACGTGGCCGTCGAGCCACATCAGCAGCAGTTCAACCTCGACGTTCGGCTGCTTCTTCTTCACCTGGTCGCGGAAGTCTGTCATCACCTTCGTGTGAATCTGCGTCTCTTCCTCTGGCAGTTTGCCGAAGTCTTTGCCGTAGACCAGCTTGTACGCGCCGCAGTCGCGATGGTCCACCGCAATGACCCGCTTGACGCCGTGCAGCTTGATTGCAAGGTCCAGGTGGTTCCAGAACGTCTCAGCCCAGGCCGGGTACTTGTCCGTCGCTACGCCCAACGTGGCGCCGGCCAGGATGATCTGGTCGTACTTGTTCGTCAGGCCGTGTTCGTTGAACAGAAACGCCGTCTCGTTGACAAGGCGGAAGTCCATGCAGGACAACACCAGCGCCTCGGTGTCGTGGCCGCCGGCCGCGAACAACGACGGCACCTTCATCAGCCCCATATTCAGGCCGGTGGTGATGACCGCGGCAGCACTGGCAGTGCCGGCCAACTCGAGAAAACGACGACGGCCAAAGCCACGACGAACGACCGAGGACCCGGCGGATTGTTCGGGCACGTAGAAACCTCCACACCTGCATAGCACTAGGTTCGGCCGCCAGTCCTCAGCGAGAGCGCGCGCCGAAGGCTACGTAC
>JBBQBU010000378.1:0-5940 GCA_038318015.1 Chloroflexota bacterium
GATTGAGGTGGTACCTCGAAGTCTCCCACCCCTGCGACGTCGATCCCTCTTGTCGAACCGCAAATCCGTGCTCGTTATCCGACCGATAGAGTAGGGTCGCGTCTCCGCCACGCAGCCCCGCGCATTCCTTCTCCCAGAGTCGGTCGCGCACCAATGCGGCCACGTCGCGAAGTACGCGCCTGCGATGGCGGCGCCCGCGCACGTCGCGGCCCGGTGACACACCAGAGCGGCCACATCCTCGAAGGGTGTGGCCGCTCTGGTGTGTCAGCAATGCGAACGCGAAGATGGCAGGAACCGTGTCAGCAGGTGGTCTACGCAGGTTGCGGCATGTACGCCAACTCCCAGACGTGCCCATCGAGATCCTGGAAGCTGCCACCGTACATCGGCCCCTGCTCCATCGAGGGCTTCCACGCCTTCCCGCCGGCCGCGAGTGCCTTCCGCACCGTGTCGTCGATCTCCGCGCGACTATCAGCCGACAGGCAGGTCAGCACCTCGGTGGCCTTCGTCGCATCGCTGATCTCGCCGTTGATGAAGTCCTTGAAGCGCGGCTCAGTCACCAGCATCACGAAGATGTTCTGATCGACGATCATGCAGGCCGCGTTCTCGTCCGAGAAGTCGGGATTGAACGTGAAGCCAAGCGCTCCGAAGAACTCCCGCGAGGCCGTCAGGTTTTTGACGGGCAGGTTCACAAAGATCATCCGCATGGTGGCGTCTCCCGTGTAGATGCTGGTCCGCCGAGGTGCTGGGGCGCGCGGGCGACGTTTGGCGAACACTCCCGGGCTGGGAAGGGTCAGCACGAATCGGGCCGGTCCAGTGTGCACGCGGACGAGGTTGCGGCGGCGACCCGCTTCAACACAGGGGCGTTCAGGCTCAGTGTACGAATGTTCAGACCGGGACCGCGCTCGCCACCTCGCGCGCCACGGAGTCGGCTGCTGCCAGCCGGTTGAGGCCGTCGAACGCCGCCAGTTTGTACGCCAGCGTGTACGTGGGCACGGCAAGGGTGAGTTCGACAAAGCGGTCGATGGTGCCGCCCTGGCTGATGATCTCCTGCCCGAGCGGCACCAACTCAGAGGCGATGTCGCATAGCACGTGGACGCCCAACAGTTGTTTCGTGTCGCGCCGGAACACCAGCTTCAGGAAGCCGTCCGTGCGCCCGGCGATGTGCGCGCGTGGGATGCGGTCGAAGTCGCAACAGCCGACTTCGTAGTCGATGCCCTGCGCGGCGGCGGCCTGCTCCGTGAGGCCCGCCATGGCAATCTCCGGCATCGAGTAGACGCCGATGATCGGCACGGTTGCGACACTCGACTTGAACTCAATGCCGAGCGCGTGGGTCATCGCGACGCGGCCTTGCTCCATCGAGATTGAGGCCAGTGTGGGGCTGATGACGTCGCCAGCCGCGTAGATGCCCGGCGCGGTCGTCTCGAAGCGGTCATCGACGACGATCCGGCCGCGCGCGTCAAGCTCCACGCCGACGTCGGCCAGCCCCAGGCCGTCCGTGTTCACGACGCGCCCAACCGCCGCCAGGATCGCGTTCGTCGTCAAGACCGTACCATCCGTCAAGGAGACGGTCAGCACGCCGTTGACGCGCTCGACGCTGGCGACCCGCACCCCAAGCAGTAACCGTACCCCGGCCCGGCGGTAGGTCGCCGCCGCGCGCTCGGACAACTCGGCGTCGAGAAATGGCAACAGGTGTTCTGCGATATCGACAATCGTGACCTGCGTGCCGAGTGCGCTGTAGATCGACCCATACTCGCAGCCGATGGCCCCCCCGCCGATGATGACCAGCGATTCAGGGATGCGCCCCGCCGTCAGGATGGACTCGTTGTCCCAAATGTCCGGGTCTTCGAACGGCAAGTCTGCCGGCCGGTTTGGGCGCGAGCCGGTCGCGATCAGGATGGTCTTGCCGTGGAGGACGCGCACCGGACTCTTCGGCTCGCTCGGCGTCACGATGACGGTGCGGTCCGGCCCGAGCGTGCCGGAGCCGTGGATCAGTTCGATGCCACGGTTCGCGAAGCTTGCGCGTACCAGGCCAGCAATCGTCTCGCAGACCTCCTGGGTTCTGGCTGACAAACGCTCGGCAAGCTCGCTTGATTGCAGCGTCAGGCCGAGGCCGTAGGTGTGTCGGTCCATGAAGCCCGTCAGGTAGCGCGCCGTCTCGCGGAGCGTCTTGGTGGGGACGCCGCCGTTGGCGACCACCACCCCGCCGGGCGACCGCAGCCGCTCGACGATGGCGACCCGGTGGCCGGCGCTGGCGGCAAGTTGGGCCGCGCTGTCGCCGGCCGGGCCTGAACCGAGAACCAGGAGATCGTACGTCGAATGCTGTTCCATGTCGGCTCCTCTCTGAGCAACACGAGGGGATCAAGCAGAGGATGCGCGGAGGATTGTGAGGACGTGAAGCGGTGCGTGGGATGTTCGCTAACGCGGGTGCAGCGTGGGGATCGCCCGGACATTCCGAGGTGAAGATTGGGCAGCGGGAGGACGGGAAAGGCGGCGTGCCGTACGGGGAACGAGGCGTTCGAGAGCGTGTCGCCGCCTGGGAGACGGCGCGATTGAGCAACCAGTCAAGGGCAATGACACTTACGGGGCAGGCGGAGGAAAAACGTTTTGGCTATGTTGAGGGGTGAAGCTGCGCGGGACGATGTCGGGGCACGAACCTGGTGCAAGGGCAGGGTGCGCTCAGGGCATCCTGGTTCCGTCAGCATCACGCATGAGGCGGCCGCGTGTCAACCGCCTGCCAGGCCGCCGCGCATGCAAGCACGATGTGCCGCGGCAGCCTGACGGCCGCATCAGCGCCGGCTTCGCGTGAGCGGGTGTCGTGCCGGTTGCTCCTGCCGTTGGCGCAGCCTCGGCCTAACGGAGCCTAACGGGATAGTTGTGCACCGCTGACAGTCAAACTGGAACGTAGGCGCGAGGATGCGCGCACGTCCTGGCCGGCGAGCGGGCCTGCCAGCGCGCTGCCCACACACATCAGCGTGGCGTCGGTCAGGGCAGGTACTCGCGCAAGCCGGCTTCGAGGGTCCGGAACTGGATGCCGAACACCTGCTCCGCCTCGGACGGGTCTACGCGCTCGTCCATCGTGATGAAGTCCACCGCGCCCGGCGAGAGCGGTGCGTTCGGTAGATACTGGAGCACCGCCGCCGGGATCTTGACCAGCCAGGCCGGCTGGTGCACGAGCGGCTTGTTCTTACCGAGTATCCGCATGATGAGGCGTAGGATGTCGTCCATCGAGATCGGCGTGCGGCTGCCAAGCTCGAAGATGCGGCTGGTGGCCGCCGGCTCATCGACGGCTGCCGCTGCGACCTTGCCCATGTCGAAAACCGACAGCGCCTGCACTTTCTCCTGCCCGGAGCCGATCACCGGCACGACTGGCAGGTACTTCACGAAGGCGACGAACTTGTTCATGCTGCGGTCGTCCGGGCCGTAGATCCAGGAGGGCCGCAGAATGACGTACTCCATGCCGCTGGTTGTGACGGCCCGCTCGGCGCGTTCCTTCGCCTTGAACCACGGCTCCGGGCGGCCCGGCCGTGCCCCCGCGCCGCTCAGGTAGACGAAACGCTTGACGCCGTTCTTCGCCGCGGCAGCGGCCATGCGCTCGGTGCCGGCCCCGTCCACTTCCTCATAGGTCCACCCCTTGCGCGGGTTCTCAACGGGGTGGTTCGGGAACTGGACGGTATGAACGACGGCATCCACGCCGCGCGTCGCGCTCTCCAGGGAGGCCGCATCTGCTACGTCGCCGCGCACATACTCGACGCCGGGCTTTGGGCGCGTGCGGGCAGGATCGCGGGTCATCACCAGGACGCGGTGCCCACCTTTTGCGACGAGCTCATCGACAATGCGCGAGCCGATGAAGCCAGTACCGCCCGCGATCAGCACGTCCATAGCCGCCTCCCAGACATCAACCCTGAACCAAGTATACAGAATCTATGCAAAACCAGTGCATAGCCCAGTTCGTGCGGGTTGCTCGTCGCGGGGCTGGCACTGCTGGTTGAGCTGAAGCCTTACCCGACCCGCATCCACATGCTGAACAGCCAACTCAGGTACGAGATACCGCAGAACTTGAGGATCTTGCCGAGGGCGGTTGAGAGCCAGAACCGGCCGAGCGGGTAGCGCAGGCCGCCCGCCAGGATGCCCAGCGCGTCAAACACCGGATTCGGGATCATCGCCAGCACGATCAGCGCCACAAATCCCCAGCGTCGAAAGCCCCGTTCGGCCAGTCGCCACAGTCGCGACGTGTCCGTCGGGGCGGCGCGTCGACCGTAATATCCGAGCAGGTAGCCGCTCAGTTCGCCGGTCGCGCTGCCAAGCCCTGCCACGATGCCGACCCAGAGCGGATCGAGGAACGTGCCGACGGCAGCGACCACGGCCACGCCCGGCGCCGGCAGGAACAGCGTTGCGCTGACGAGCGCTTGCAGCACGAACAGGATCGGGTAGGCAAAGATGCCGTAGCGGGCCAGTTCGTCTGTGCGCTGGGTAATCGCGACGGCGAGCGGCGCGGCTGCCAGGGTGATGCCGACACTGAACGCGAGTGGCAGCCAGCGCTGGACACGCGACCACGGCGTCGCAATTGGCCCCGAGTCGGGCGCGGGGGTCACTGGGACCACAGCAGAGCTCACTGGGCGGCCTCGCGGCCCGAACTCGCGCCCTCCGGCCGCCCTCTCGCGTCAAGAAACGCGTCAGAACGCACATGGCACGCGGCGGGCGAATGGTACCAGACCAAAGCCTGCCGTCCACGCTTTCCGTGCGCTTGCCAGGGAACGGTGCGCACCTTGCCGCCTCAGCGAAACACGTCGGTGTGCCGGGCCACCCACTCGGGGACGGTCACTGGGGTCTGCCGCGCGGTCGGCAAGGGCACCTGGGGCCGCCCGACCATCTGCGCGTCGCCGCCCAGCAGCCAGTGGGCGGCCTCGTCGCAGCCACCGCTGCCACGTCGTCCAGGTCGATGGGAGCGTAGGCAACGCTCCCGTATGCGCCGCGTACCTCGCCGGTCGCGCGAATCGACGGTGCCCAGTCCAGCATGTTCGTCATGAATTGGCCGGGCCGAAGACAGGTCCATTCGATGCCCTCGGCCGACTCCACTGCATGCTCAATGGCGTAAAAGCACCAGCCGCTCGGGCCGCCTTGCACCGCAGCATCAGCGCCGCTGCAGGAGAGCGTCACGATGCGCCGCACGCCAGCCGGCGCCGCCATTGCCACGACTTCGCGCACGGTGCGCGGCAGTGGCGCGAGGTACAACCGGTCCACGCCCGCCAGTGCCGCCGGTAGCGTTGCAAGGGCGCCCAGATATCCTTCGGCCACCTCGACACCGGCCGGCAATGCAGCTTTCTCGGGGTTGTTGTTCAGCGCCCGGACATCCGCCCCGGCACGAACGCGCTGTTCGACGACGAGCCGGCCGACATTGCCGGTCGCTCCAGTCACCAGGATCTTCATGACGTTCCATTCCAGTTGGTGCTTCTCAGGCCGACGCGCCCATTGGCCGCGTTCGCTGAGACGTGCACCATCATCGCCATGTCCACGGCGTCCAGCAGGCCCAGGCCCACCAGTTCCGCCTTGCCGCCGAGGAACTCGATCTTGCCCTGCTTCTTCAAGTCACGTCGGTACTCGATCTCGACGTACTCTTCGGCCGGCACCGCGAACAGCACGACCTTGCCTGCCAGTTCGGCCAGCACGCCCGACGCCAGCAAGCCGATGCCCGCGCCAAGCATGCTGGCGATCTGCGCGTTGTGGCCGCAGGCGTGGACCGCTCCCGTGATCGGGTCGGCCTGCGGGTTGTCAGGGACTCCAAGCGCCTCAAGTTCGCCTATCATGCAGGCCGTCTCGTCGTTGACACGTCCCGGGGCCGATGGTACGATTCTTTGTAACGGCTTGGGGAGGACTTGCCCCTTGCCGATGTCGGACGCTACGCTATCTCACGCAATACTCGTTTCTGCCGGGCCGCGCGTC
>JBBQBU010000379.1:0-5910 GCA_038318015.1 Chloroflexota bacterium
CACCGACATCATTGTCCGTGCCCCAGCAAGCAGGCGAGCGGCTAACGGCTGGTTGCGGTCAGGCTGCCCTCTGGTGCCGACGTGCGTTCCAGCGCCTCGGCCAACCGCTGTGCGGCAGCAACCTCCGCATACTCGGTGCCCGGCTGGTGCCCGAGCGCCCGGAGGCCGCGCACGATCAGGTGCAGGTCTTCCGCTTGCACGTCCAGGGTCCGCACCCGCTCGGCCGTCGCGTCGATGCCGGCATCGATGGGCGACTCCTCCACGAACGCGGGCGGCGCGACCTCCGCCAGCGGGTTCGGCACGTTGGCCGGTCGCACCAGCAGGACCGGCGCGATGCCCCGCCGCAGGACATCCGTTGCCACGCTGCCGAGAACGAGCCGCCCCACGCCGCTCAGTCCATGGGTCGCCATCGCGATCACATCCACCGTCTCATCGCGGGCGTACGCCTCGATGGTCCGGCCAGCGGTGCCAATCAGCACCGTCGCCGATACATCCAGGCCCCGGCCGCGCAGTGTGGCCGCGCGATCCTCAATGTACCTGCGGGCCTCCGAGAGGTCGGCCTCCTCGTCGTACGGAATGTAGGCGTAGCCGTCGCCGTAGAGCGGGTAGGCTGGTGGCTCGACGACGCGCAACAGGTGGATCTTCGCGGGGAACGCCTCCGACAGCAGCAGCGCCGAGGCCAGGGCTTCTTCCGCCAGCGGCGACCCGTCGAGCGGAACGAGGATGTTCAGCGGCTGGTCTGACGGCCACGCATGGTTGATGTGTGCTGGCACCAACAGCACTGGTACCTCTGCTTCGCGCAGCACCTGATCAGCCACGCTGCCATAGAGCATCCGGCCGATGCCGGAGCGTCCGTGCGTCGCCATCACCACGAGATCGACACTGTACCGGACGGCCGCATCAAGGATCGCCTCGGCCGGCTCCTCGAACAGCTCATGGTGCTGGGCGTTGATGCCCTGGGCGATGAGGTCCGCTTCTACGTCTGTGAGGAACTTGTCGGCCTTGTCCATCACCTTCATATCGGCGTTGGTCGTTGGCTCGTGCGGGAGGGTCTTCAGCGCCACGGCTTCCATCAGGACGATGCGGCCACCGGTGCGGCGGGCAAGCGCCACGGCGTACGGTCGGGCGCGGTCTGCCAGCGCCGACCCATCAAGGGGGAGCAGGATGGTCTTCGACATGGCACACACTCACTTTCATCGAGCGAACCCCGCGCCCTGGGGAGAAGGCGCGGGGCTCTGGGGAGGGGGGAGAGGGAGGGAGGGTTCGTGCTGGGTAGTGACTCCTAGACGGACCGCCCTCGTGCAGGTACCGGCGCTGGCTCCTGGAGCTTCGACTGCCTCCACGGCGTCCCGAGCATTGGGAGAAGGAAGCGGTCGATGCCGAGGTAGCCGGCGTTCTTCCATGCGAGGATCAGCAGGATGCCGCCGAAGAACAGGACGGGGTTCGTCGAGACGGTGCCCGCCATCAGGAAGCTCATGTTCATCAGTGCGCCGAAGAAGGCTGCGACGCCGACGAGCGCGCCGACCAGCAGGCCGAGACCGACGGCCAATTCACCGAAGACGATCACCTTCGCGAACCAGGGGTGCGAGCCGCTGTCCACCAGGAACTGGATGAAGGTACGGTACCACTCGTAAGTAATGATCGGCTTGCCGTTGGGGGCGTTGCCGAGTGCCCGAGTCCAGTAGCCCAGGATGCCCTGGCCCGTCTCCATCCAAGCGGGATCGGTGAACTTGTGCCAGCCTGCCTCGATCCACTCATAGCCGAGGTACAGACGGACGACGAGCCAGATGACGGAGGCCTTGCTGTTCTGGAATAAGAACTGCGCGATGGGCGGATCCTGAATGAGAATGTTGCCCTTGTCATCCGTGACGTGCTTGACCGCGAACATGGCGTGCGTTCCTCTCTCGCAGAGCCTTTGGGGTGGTGCAGAACCGTTGTACGTGGCTGCCCTGCGAAGTGCGTTCGTATGTTGTCCTACACCTATCATACGTTCTCACCGTCACCCACGCCGCGTGTCGAATGTCCCGACTCGGCCGGGACGTTGGCGGGACATCTGCGGGCGGCTATAGCCGGTGCCGGCCGGGCATGGGTGCGGGGTACAGTGAAGGGGAGCGCGTATGGCCCGTGGCACGCAGCCGCGACGGACCACGAAGCACACCAGAGACGGGGAGAGACGATGGCGTCGCTGAGGATCGGACTGATCGGAGCCGGGCGGATCGTGCCGGCGCATTTGCGCGGGTACGCAGCGCTGCGGGGCGTAGGCGTTGACGACTTCCGCATCACGGCCATCTGCTCGCGTGATCCAGCCCGGGCGCGCCTCTTGGTGGCCCCGTCAGGCGGCGAGCGCGTGTCAGCGGCGACCTGGCGGTACGGCGACGCCCTGGAGGGGCAGCCGGTTACCGTGGCCGACTTTCAGGATGATGTGGAGCCGGCCATCTTTACCGATGTGCAGGCGATGCTTGACGCGGGCGTGGTCGACGCGGTGGACATCTCGACAGAAGTCGGCCTGCACCATCCGCAGACGCTTGCCAGCCTGGAAGCGGGCGCGCACGTCCTGGTCGAGAAGCCGATGGCGATTACGGTCCGGGCCGCCGCGCGCATGGTGGACGCGGCCGAACGGCGTAACCTGAAGCTGGCCGTCTGCGAGCACGCGCGGTACATCCGCATGGCCCGGCTTGCCTCATGGCTGGTCGGGCGGGGCGACCTGGGCACGCCGCAGATGCTGTCGTGGCCGTCGCTTGGCACCGCCATGTGGTCGCCGGACGGCTGGGTGGGGCACTCGTCATGGCGACACCGCCGGATGATCGGCGCGGGTGGCTGCTCGCTCGATGTTGGGCCGCACATCTTCCACCGCGTCCGGAACCTCTGTGGGGAGGTCGAGACGGTCTCGGCGCTGGCCCGCGTGCTGGAGCCAACGCGCTATCTGCGCGAGGCGGGCGAAGTCCTGGACACGGTCGAGTGCGACGCTGATGATGCGTTCATGGCCCTGGCGACGTTCTCAAGCGGAGCCATCGGGCAACTGTCGTTCAGCTTCGCGGGGCACGGCGAGCCGAGCGTGCCGCCCGGACCGATCATCTACGGGACGCGCGGCATGATTTCTGGTGAGCGGGTGGTGCTGGACGGGCAGGAGCCGACCACGTTGGACGCCCACTTCGCGGCGCACGGCGCAGCGGACGCCGACCGGGTCTTCCCGCACGGGCTGTCGGACCCGTTCGGGCTGCTGATTGGCGACTGGCTGGCGGCAATCCGCGAGGACCGGCCTGCCGAGACGCGCGGCGACGACTGTCTGCGCGACCTGGCGGCAAGCTTCGCCATCATGGAGTCATCGCGGGCGGGGCGGGCGGTCAGCCTGACTGAGGTGCTGACCGGTGCGGTAGACGCCTACCAGCAAGACCTGAACGCGCACTACGGCCTGTAGACCAGGGGGCCGACGCAGGACGGGGGAGCCTTCTGGTGAAGGCTCCCCCGCGTCGTCAGGATGCGCGCGGCCATGCCGAACGCCCGGGCGCGTGGCCCGCTACGGCGTCGAGGGCGCTGGCGCACTGCTGGCAGACTCGCTCTTGGCGGGGGCCGGCGTGCTGCTCGTGCTGGCCGAGTCACCGGGCGAAGCAGATGCGCTTCCGCTGCTGTCGCTGGCCGCGGTCTCGGTCTTCTTGGTGTCGTCGGCAGTGGCGTCACCTGCGGGCTTGGTCGCAGGCGTGGCGTTCTTGTAGTCCGTGTTATAGAAGCCGCTGCCCTTGAACACAATGCCAGCCGGATGGATGATCCGGCGCAACTTGCCACCGCACGTTTCGTGAATGGTCAGCGGGTCTTCGCTGAAGCTCTGGCGCTTCTCCAGCGTATCGCTGCACGACTGGCACTCGTAGGTATAGATCGGCAAGGGTCCGCTCCCTCCTTTCCGACTGGCTGGGGCCGAACTGGTTCGGGTCACTGGTTTGGGTCACAGAAAGGCGACCAGCCACACGGCTGATCGCCAGGTTGCGTTGACGAGAGTATATCAGGAGTGCCGCCTGCCCACACCGAACCGCGTGCGTGACGCCAGGGCGCACCCCCTGATCATATAGCGAGCGCCTCGGCATCCCCGCTGACGATGCGGGCCACGCAACCCCATGTCATCCCGCGTGAGGGAGCGTGCGACCAAATCGAGGGATCTCCGGCGACCAGAGGCCACAACTTGAGATCCCTCGACGACGCTCGCAAGCTCGCTGCTCGGGACGACACACATGGGAGACGCATCGGCAGCGAGTCAGCCGGGCAGGCGCTCCAGCACGCCGGAGCGCTAGTCGGGCAGGCGCTCCAGCGTGAACATCTCCCGAGACATGGCGTCGCAGAAGTAGAGCACGCCGTTGTGAATTGTCATGCCGTGCGGCTCCGGCCCGTCGATGCCGATGGCGTCGAGGATGCGCCCGTCCTTTGAGTCCAATTGGAAGACCACTTGCCGGTTCGTGTCGGCCAGCCAGATCGTTTCGCCATCGAACGCCAGGCCGTGAGCGCGATCGCCAGGAATCGGAATCTCACCGATGATTTCGCCGGTGTTCGGGTTCATCCGGAAGATACGCTTCGTGATCGGTACGTTGAACCACAACTCATCGTTGTGCCACTCGATGCCGTGCGCGCCGCCGGACGTGTCGCCGGGGGGCGTCGGATAGGCGGCCACCTCGTTGCCGGTCTCGATGTCGTAGGCCACCAATTCGTAGCCGAACGTCGAGGCGACCCAGATACGGCCGTGCGGGTCACGCGTGATGCCGCTGCCGTGCAGGCACCGCGTTTGGATCTCCTTCAGCGACTCGCCCGTCTCCGGGTTCAGCAGATACACCATATTCGGGTCGATCTGGTCACAGACCCATAGGCCTTCGGGCGTCGATTGCAGGCCGTTGGGCATGCCGCCCGGCGTCTTGTAGAGCACCTTGGTCACGTAGCGCTTGGGCACAGCGGCTCCTCCTCGAGCGAAACTGGCGAGTACAGCATGGCCCCCAGTTACGTCGTCAGCGACGCCCAGGGCCAACCAGGGAGGCGACAGGGGGTGGACTGGGAGGCCGGGCATCCTGGCCCGCCTCCCGTCACCAGCGCGTCGGTGTGGTGCCCGCCACCGATGGGGCGCGCCACACCATGCAGCAGGCGGGCGTCAGGAGATGACGGCGGCCACTGCCTCGATCTCCACCAGCACGTTCCCGCCGAACTGTGCCCCGCCGAAGCAGGTCCGGCCGGGCGGGTTGCTGGGGAAGAACTCGACGTACACCTCGTTGACGGCCGGGCGGTCGTTGACATCGACAAGGTAGATGTTGACCTTGACGACGTTCTCCAGCGAGCTGCCGCCGGCTTCCAGCACGGTCTTCAGGTTTTCCAGCGTCTGGCGGGTCTGCCCCTTGATGTCCTCGGGAACCTCGCCCGTCTCGGGGTTGCGCCCGACATGGCCGGCGGTCCAGAGCAGGTCGCCCACCCGGATGCCGGGGCTGAGGATAGCGTTTGAACCCGCGCCAGCCGGGCTGATCACTTCTCGCTTCATGTCCGTCGTTGCCTCCTCGTCCGATCCACTGTCGATAGCGGCGGACATGGCGGCGATTGAAGCAGGGTCGGGGGTACGCGGTCAAGCAAAAGTCAAAGGGTCGCCGCCATGTGCAGTGACACCACCCGGGCATGGACCTCACGCTGCGCCGTGCAGGACGCGCCGCGCTGCCGCACTGCCGCGAAGTTTGGTCGCCTGACGTGGATGCCGGTCAGCGGTGTCTACTATCCTTCCAGGGCGGAACAGGCAGGGGGTACGGATGACCTGGCGCGCGAAAATCGGCGGAAGAGTGCGGGCGGCGCTGCTCACCACGCTGCTGGCCGGTTGCCTGACCATACTCCTGATTGACCCGCCTGCTGGGAAGGCGGCACCGGCGACCATGCTCCCCTTCATCGGCGAGTGCT
>JBBQBU010000380.1:0-5909 GCA_038318015.1 Chloroflexota bacterium
TCGCACAGGTGCCCAATAGCCTCATGCGCCAGCCCCTTCGCCAGCGCATGCCCCAGGACAATGCGCGGCCGGCCCGGCGGCAGCGGCGTAGGGCCGACCGAGACGCGGGCGGCCCAGGCAGCCCGTCCAACCCGCCGGGCGATCTGTGCGACGGCAGGAGCACTCAGGGGCGCCGTCTGGTCGGGGCCGGACACTGACGCAGCGGCACGGGCCGGCCGCCCGTCGAGCCGGCCGCTCAGATCGTGGCGCAGCACGGCACGCGGCGCCCCGAAGCTGACATCGGTCCCGTCCGAGCGGACGATGCGCCACCGTTCATCAATGACGTGGTGCAGCGACCGCACGGTGCGCCCGTCACCCACCGCCAGCCCAGCGAGTGCCTCCTGTGCCCCGACCACGGCGCGTAGCTCGTCGGCGGGCGACAGGGCGTTGACAGCCACGTTATCGGGCACCCGTATGCGGCCCTGGCTTTCAAGTGCGAATGCAACGGTCGTAGGGCGGGCACCGGCGAGCCGCGCGGCTTCCGCCAGCGCGCCGGCCCGCTTGACGGCCTCGCTAGCCGCAGCCGGGCGCAGATCGTCCACCGAAGCGAACCCGACTGCCCCGTCAGCCGTGAACGCGTGAACGCCCACCCCACCGAGGCGGCTGCCGCGCCGGCGATCAAGCCGGCCGTCCACAACCGTCAGTCGTGACTCGATCAGCGTGTGCAGGCGCAGGATCACGTACAGCCCGAGCGCTCGCGCAGTCTCCAGGGCAGCCGCCACGGTGTCGTCATGCGCGCTGCCGGTGAGCAGCGTCCCAGTCTGGTGGTGCTCAGTCAGCGAACAGGCGTCCACGCGGGCGGCCGGCTCAGGCCAGCCGCGCGGCAAGCTCGACGGCCGGGGGCAACAGTTCGCCGGCCCGTTCGCGCAGCACCAGCGTCGCCAGGTCGTCCAGCGGCGTCTCGGTCAGGTTGACGATCACCAGGGGTCTGCCACGGCGCACGGCGACCATCGGCAGGCTGGCAGCCGGCTGCACGATCAGCGTCGAGCCGACGACCAGCACGAGATCAGCCTGCCGCATCAGTTCCTCGGCGCGGATCAACGGCCGGCGCGGCATCGGCTCGCCAAATGAGATTGTCGTGGGCTTCAGAATGCCGCCGCAGGTGACACAAGGCGGTTCTAGCTCACCGGCCAGCACGCGCGCATGGACGGCTTCGCGGGGAGCACTGTCGTAGCAGGAGAGGCAGCGGACGCCGTGCGCGTTGCCGTGTAGCTCAATGACGCGCTCGGGGTCGTGGCCGGCGCGCAGGTGCAGCCCGTCGATGTTCTGCGTCACGACACCGATGAGCTTGCCGCGCTGCTCCAGTTCCACCAGCGCATGGTGCGCCCCGTTCGGCTGGGCACCTGCGACGACGGGATACGTCTGGAGGCCGCGCCGCCACGTCTCGCGCCGGGCCTCATTGCTGGCCAGGAAGTCCTGGTACTGAATCGGTTTGTTCAGATCCCAGACGCCGCCAGGGCTGCGGAAATCGGGTATCCCGGACTCGGTGCTGATGCCTGCGCCAGTGAAGGCGACGATGCGCTCGGCTGCCGCAACCTGCTCCGCCAGCAGCGCGATGTGGTTCTTGGGTGTGGCATGAGCATCCATGCTCATGAGGATACGGGACGGCGTGCAACACCGGACAGAAACAACACCCGCCAAGAGCACCCGCCAACAATTGACGGTGCCAGCGTCTCGGGGGGCGGTGTCAGCGTCTCGGGGGGCGGTGTCAGCTAGAAGTCGTCGCCAGCGCCGGACGGCAAGGTCATGCCCCCGAGGCCACCCATGCCCTCAATGCCGCCGAAGCCGCCGTCGTCGTCGCCGCCGGGTGGGGGCATATCGTCCGGCATCTCGCCTGCTTCTAGCTGATCGACCATCTCGCGGAAGTCGTCCCCGACATCCTCGCCGATCTGCTCGCCCATGCGTCGCGCCCACCGCGCGATGCTCTTCGGGTCGTTCTCATCCACGCCGGCGAGGTCCGCGTCGCCCGCCAACTCTTCTAGGCGGCTCTCTTCGGACTTCAGGAACGCCACGCGCGAGACTAGCCGCGACACGTCGGCCGAACCGCAATGCTCGCAGTACGGCACCGCGCCCTCGGCGGCGGAGAACGACTGGTAGTAGAGGCTAGACCGCCGCTTGCAAGCGGCGCAGCGATACTCGTAAATCGGCATGGTTGATTGTAACTCGTTGGGGAACACGCAAAGGGGCACAGCC
Organism: Chloroflexota bacterium; assembly: GCA_038318015.1. Lineage (GTDB taxonomy): Bacteria > Chloroflexota > UBA6077 > UBA6077 > JACCZL01 > JADZEM01. The sequence goes on from JBBQBU010000380.1 coordinate 2,233, forward strand.
CTCAGGGCTATCGCATAACCTTCTGTCTACTAGCGTCAAATCGTGATTTCTGGGCAGGCGACGGCGTCCCGAGAGCAGCGATCCGCCCGAAACTTCATCGAATTGGCGTCAGCAGGCATGAAGAGGACCCGTCCCCGATTGATCTTGATTCTCAGCACCGCCCATTACTAGCCGGAGTGGGAACCTCAAAAGTGATGCGATAGCCCTGGGGGGAAACACACGTTGCCTCACTGCACTTCGCAGACGAAGAGGCACGACGGTACGGCATACTGCGGCCGATAGCATAGCGATTCGCAGATGGCGGGCGAGCCGCCGGCGGCAGGGGGCGATCCGGACGGTGCGTGGTCGGTGGCGCGTCCTGGCGATCCTCTGCCTCGCGCGCACGCTGATGGGCCTGCACATCCAGGTCGTCGCGGCCGTCGCGCCCTTCCTGATGGCCGACCTCGGCCTCGGCTACGGCGAGATCGGCACGCTGATCGGCGTGTTCCTGCTGCCGGGCGTCGTACTGGCAATCCCTGGCGGGCTGGTCAGCCGGCGGTTCGGCGATGCGCGCACGCTCACCGGGGGCATCGTGCTGCTGGCTGGCGGTACGGCGCTCCTGGCCGTCAGCGACGGGTTCTGGTCGGCACTCGCGGCGCGGCTGCTGAGCGGCGCGGGCGGCACCCTCCTGACGATGCAGGTGGCAAAGATTGCGACGGACTGGTTCGCCGGCCGCGAGCTTTCGACGGCGCTCGGCTTGATGATGGGGACGTTCCCGCTCGGTATAGCCGCCGTGATGGCCGGGCTGCCGGTCATCGCCGCCGCCAGTTCGTGGCGGGTGGCCGTTGCCGTCATCGTCGGGGCGGCGCTGGTGATCCTGCTGGTGGTGGCGGCCGTCCTGCGCGACCCTCCCGTCACGGCCGCACCGGTGTCCGGCCGGCGCTGGGCCTTGCCGCGCCACGAAGCGTTGCTGATGGTCGTGTCTGGCCTGATCTTCTCGGTCGTCAACGCCGGCCTGGTGATTTTCACCAGTTTTGCACCCGCCTGGCTGCGCGCCAGCGGTCTGGATGCCGTGCAGGCCGGCGTGCTGGCGAGTTGGACCTCCTGGGTGATGATCCTGGCACTGCCGCTCTCCGGGCCGCTGCTGGATCGGACCGGGCGCGTACACGGCTGGCTGGTCGGGGGGGCGCTGGCGGCGGCCGTCGCCTGCGTGATGCTGCCCCTGAGCGGCCTGCTCGGTGGCCCGGTCTTCCCGTGGCTGGTGCTGTTTGGCCTGCTGATGGGGCCGCTGGCGGTCGGCAGCATGGCGTTGCCGGGCGCGGCCCTGCGCCCGGAACACCGCGCCATCGGCTTCGGGCTGTTCTTCACCATGAACTACGTCGGGTTTGGGCTGCTGCCTGCCGCCGCCGGCATCCTCATCGACATCACGCAGTCGGCCGCTGCGCCGTTCTGGTTCGACGCGGCGGCCTTCCTGAGCATTGTGCCGCTGGCGCTGCTCTTCCAACGGCTGCAACACCGTGCCGCCCCCCGCACCTCGTAGGAAAGCTGCCGCTGGCACGCCCGCACCCAACCGCGCCTTGCAGGGGCGTTGCCGCAGGCAACACCGCACCCGGCCTCGTGCGCGGCGGCCCGCGCCGGCCTATCATCTCCGCCGATACCTCCAACGTGAGAAGGATGCAAGCATGGCATTGCGGGTGGCGGCGACGCCGACCAGACTGGGCTACGACTTCGGGCCAGAGCGCGCGGCGTTCGACAAGATCGGCGCGGAGCTGGTGCTGATTACCTGGGAGACCGAAGACCAGTACGCCGCCGCCGTCGCGGACCTGGACGCCATCATCATCGGGCGCGGCGTCAACGTCACGGCGCGGGTCATCTCCGGCCTGCGGAACGCCAAGGCGATCATGAACGGCGCAGTCGGCGTGGACCGCATCGACGTGGAAGCGGCAACGGCGGCCGGCATCCCGGTCATCAACGTGCCGGACGTCTGGCAGCACGAAGTGGCCGACCACGCTATGCTGCTGCTGCTGGCCGTTGCCCGCAAGCTGACGTATGCGGCCGGCATGGCACATTCGGGCCACTGGGCACAGGTCCATTCGGCGCTGGCCCCGGTGCCACGCCTCCAGGGCAAGACGCTCGGCCTCGTGTCGTTCGGCGGCATCGCGCGCAACGTCGCGAAGCGCGCGCAGGCGTTCGGCATCAACGTCATCGCGCACGATCCGTACGTGACGCCCGAGGCGATGGCCGAGTTGGGCGTCGGGTCACGCACGCTTGAGGACATGCTGCGCGAGTCTGACTTTGTGTCGGCGCACGCCCCGTACACGAAGGGCACCCACCACATGCTCAGCGACGCGCAGTTTGCGGTGATGAAGCCGACGGCCATCTTCGTGAACACCGGGCGCGGTCGGGTGGTGGACGAGCCGGCGCTGATCCGCGCCCTGCAAGCCGGCACCATCGCGGCGGCGGGCCTCGACGTGCTCGAAGAGGAGCCGCCCGACTCGGCCAACCCGCTGCTGTCGATGGACAACGTGCTCGTGACCCCGCACACGGCCTTCTACTCGGATGAGGCGTTCGCGGCGAGTCGGCAGCGCGTCGGCGAAGAGATTTCAGCGGTGCTGTCCGGGAACCGGCCGCGCAACTGCGTGAACCGCGAGGTGCTGAACCGCACCACCCTGAAGTAGCACGCCGCTCGCGGTGCCCCCTCTCCCGCGAGCGGGAGAGGGGGTTGAGGGTGAGGGTGCCACAAACTCCGGGCGAGCCGAGGACGACACGATGCACGGGTACGAGCAGGCCGACGACGCAGCGTGGGTCCAGCGAGCAGCGCGCAGCCTCGGCCAAAGCTGGGAGGCGCTGGTGCAGGGCGTCGGCGGACGTACCGACCGGACCGATGCTGTCTGGCTTGCCGACGCGGCCTCGCCCAACCCGTTCATGAACGCCGCGACCCTGACCCGGCCACTCGATCCCGCCGAGGCCGCGCCCCTGACCGCTCAACTCGAAGCGTTCTTTGGCGCGCGGCCGGGCGGCGGCCCCTGGCTGCTCTGGAGCGGCTGGCCGACGCCGGACCTTGCGCCACTCGGGTACGTGCTCTGGGGGCACCCGCCGATCCTGGTCCGGCCGCCCGGCGGGGTAGCCCCGCCCCCGCCCCCTGAGTTACGCATCGTGGAGGCCCGCACTGCCGCCGAGCTGGCAGCCATCGAACACGCCTTTGCCTACGGCTACCCGGCGCTGGGCGTCGAGTCGCTGCTGCCGGGCGCGGTTTTCCCGGCCACGTTGCTGGGCGGGCCCTTCCGCTTCTGGGGCGGGTACGTCGATGACACGGTGGTCAGCGTGGCGGCGGCGCTGATCTGCGACGACCTGATAGATGTCAGCTTCGTGGCGACCCGGCCCCACGCGCGCCGGCGCGGGTACGGCGCGGCCCTCACCTGGCGAGCGACGCTGGCCGACCCGACATTACCGGCCGTCCTCGAAGCCAGCGACGACGGCCTCCCCGTCTACGAGCGGATGGGGTACCGGCCGGTCGGCCGGATGAGCGTCTGGGAGCGACCCCGCGACCCAGCCCACCCGGTCTACTCACCGTACGCGCCGCAACCCTGATCGGCAGCGCGGCCTGCCCCGGTGCACGCCCGGCCCGGGCCAATGCTCCGACGCCCCCGGAGAGGCACGTTCATCGTGACCACTGGGTGCCCGTCAGATATCTGCAC
>JBBQBU010000381.1:0-5884 GCA_038318015.1 Chloroflexota bacterium
CACACCGCCGTCAGCCCGGTGCATGCCGCACCCGGCACCCGGGCTATTGCCCCAGATACGGCCCACCGCTTGGTACACTCTCGGGTATGGCGAGACAACGTGGGAAGAAGCAGGAAGACGAAGTCGCCGCGTCGCTCGAAGATGAGCGTCGCGAATGGCTACGCCGCGACACCGAGCGTCGCGACGCCGAGCGCCGCGACGGGCTGGCCCCGGCCACGGGTGCCCGCACGATGCTGGCCGCCCTCGATTGGGCCGAGTCTGACGCCTGGGATGCCGAGGACTCACTAGATGAGCTGGCGCGGCTGGTCGAGACGGCCGGCGGTACCATTATGGGCCGCACCATCCAGAAGCGAGAGCATCCAGATCCGGCCACGTTCTTCGGGCGTGGCAAGGCCGCCGAGCTTGCCGAATCCCGCCAGGAGCCGGGTTTTGACCTGCTGGTGGTCGATAGCGCCCTCAGTCCGGTGCAGCAGCGCAATCTCGAAAAGCGGATTGACGGTCCAGTGCTGGACCGCCCCGGCCTCATCATCGAGATCTTCGCGCAACGCGCCCGCACCAGCGAGGCCCGCCTGCAAGTCGAGCATGCGCGGCTGGAGTATCTGTTGCCGCGCCTGGCCGGTGCCTGGAGCCACCTTGAACGACAGGTCGGCGGCATTGGTGCGCGTGGCGGCCCTGGTGAGCGGCAGATCGAGCTTGACCGCCGGTTGGTCCGGAACCGGATCTCGGCGCTCAAGAAGGAGATCACCCAGGTCCGTGACCACCGTTCGCGGATCAGGGCGGGTCGCCGGCTGGGGACGCCGCTGGTTGCGCTGGTGGGGTACACCAATGCCGGCAAGTCCAGCCTGATGAACCGGCTGACCGAGGCCGGCGTGATAGCCGAGGACAAGCTGTTCGCGACGCTCGACCCGACGACCCGGCGGATGGGCCTGCCGGGCGGCGGCTATGCGGTCATGTCCGATACGGTGGGGTTCATCCAGAACCTGCCGCCGCAACTGATCGCGGCGTTCCGGGCGACCCTCGAAGAACTCCAGGACGCCCATCTGCTGCTGCATGTGGTGGACTCGTCGCACTCGAACGCGCACGACCAGATGCTCGCCGTCCAGACGATCCTGGACGAACTGGGGCTTGGCGAGAAGCCGACTCTGCTCGTTCTGAACAAGTCTGACCTGCTGACAGAGCCGCTGAAGCTGCACGAGTGGGGCGCTGAGGACGAGGACGCCGTGCAGGTGTCGGCCGAAACGGGCTTCGGGATCGGGGCACTGCGGGCAAGGATCGCGCGGCGGCTCGGCATGGAGGTCCGCGAGGTCGAGGTTGATCTGCCGTTCTCGGAAGGGCGGCTGGTGGCCGTCTTCCGCCGCGAGGGTTTCCTAATCCGCGAGGAGCACCGTCCGCACGGCGTCCGGCTGCATGGGCACCTGCCAGAGCGGCTGATTCCATCGTTCCGGCGCGCCGGAAAGGTCCGCGAAATCAAGCCGGCCGCCGAAACCGCCGGCTGGCGATAGCCTCCCGGTACAGACTGGCCGGTCCTCGTAGGGGCGTGCTGCTGGCACGCCCGGCGCAGCGCCGGTGTACCTCGTCCTGAAGGTGGGCACGATGCGCCGACACGCAATCGAGGCGGCGGGCGAAGCAGCGTTTCGCCCCGACATTCATGCTCGCCGTTCAGGTCGGCAATTCGTGGCGCGTGCGACGACAATCGCTTGACAGGCACACCGCATCCTGATAGGCTGCAAAAACGATTGAGCGCAGATGCTCAGGAGTCAGGATGCGTCGTCGCCCTCATGTTACCATTGACGTGGTTGCCGCCGAAGCCGGCGTGTCCGCATCCACTGTCTCCCATGTGCTGAATGGCCGAGCGGACACCGCGCGGATCAGCAAGGCTACGACCCAGCGCGTCCTTGAGGCCGCCCGTCGTCTGAGCTACATCCCGAACCATGCGGCCCGCAGCCTCCGACGACAGCGCACCGGCATCATCACGGTGTTGGCGTGGCGGCTGTCCAGCCCCTTCTACGCAGGCATCGCAACCGGCGTCCGGAACGTGGCTCGGCAGCACGGCTTCCAGGTCGGCGTGATCGACGCGGGCGCGCTGGATATGGCCGTAGAGGTGCAGGCACTCGCCGATCTGCGTACGGGCATCTCAGACGGCGTGATTGTCGCCACCGGGCACCATCGGCGCGGCGGCCCCGCCACGGACGCGTTGCTCGATCTTGTGCAGAACGGCATCCCCTGCTCGCTGGTGCTGGACCGCAGCCCCGCCCCAATGCTGCCTGCCATCGACGTTGACCACGCTGGCGGCGCGTACCTGGCGACGCGGCATCTGCTCAACCTCGGACACACGCGCATCGCTCACTTTACGTTCAACGATGCCCCGCTGGAACCGGACGACATCAGCACCCAATCCGCACGCTACGCCGGCCACCGTCGGGCGCTGACCGAGGCTGGCGTCGTGCCGGACCCGCGCTGGCTGTTTCTGGGCGGGCGCGAGATCGAGGGTGGGCGGGTGATGGCGCATGAACTGGTGGCGCGGTTCCCGAACCCGGCCAGCCGCCCCACCGCCGTCACCGCCTTCAACGACCGGACGGCCATCGGCGTCATACGCGGCTGCTACGAACTGGGCATTCGCGTGCCGGAGGACATCGCGCTGATCGGCTTCCACGATATCCCAACGGCGCAGTACACCACTCCCGCCCTGACCACCATCGGGCACCCCCTGGTCGAGATGGGCGAGCTGGCCGCCGAATCGCTGTTCACCCTGCTGCAAGGCGGCGAGGTGACGGAGCGCGACCGCACCGTTCCGGTGTCGCTCGTGGTGCGCGAGTCGTGCGGGGCACAACGGATGTCCTGGGTTGGCAGCGCCGCGCCCGCCGCGTCGGAGCCAATCGCCCTCCTGCAGAATCCTCCTGCGCCCTTCGCCAGCGCCGCCCCGAAGCCGGCCGGCGAGCGTGGGGTGCACACAACCAACGGTCTAGACGATCATGGCCTGAATCCCCGCACATTCGGAGGTCTGGAAACGCCCCATGCGTGAGTACATCCTACGTCGCCTGGTCAGCATGGTGCCGGTGCTGTTCATCGTCAGCATCATCTCGTTTGCGCTGCTCTACGTGCTGCCAGGCGACCCCGCCATTGCCATGCTGGGGGAGAACGCCGGCTCTCAGGACACCTATCGGGCGCTGCGTACGGAGATGGGCCTTGATGACCCGATCTACGTGCAGTACGGCAAGTGGCTGCTTCGCACGGTCCAGGGCGACCTGGGCAAGTCGATCCGCACCGGCGAGCCGGTCGCTGAGGTGCTGGGGCGGCGCGTCCCCGTCAGCCTGAACATTGGCCTTGCCGGACTGTTCTTCGGGATTGTCCTCGGCCTGTCGGTGGCGATTGTCTCGGCGCTCAAACCAGGCAGCAAGCTCGACATGGCGGGCACGTTCATGGCGCTGGGCGGGGCGGCGCTGCCGAGTTTCTGGCAGGCGCTCCTGTTCATGTACCTGTTTGCCGTCATCCTGCGGTGGCTGCCACCGAGTGGCTACACCTCGCCGCTGGTTGACCCGTGGCTCAGCGCCAAGATGATGTTCATGCCGGCGGTCGTGCTGGGCACGCACTCGGCGGCGGTCATCATGCGGCAGGGGCGGTCGGCGCTGGTGGAAGTGCTCGAGCAAGACTACATCATGACGGCGCGCTCCAAGGGCCTCCGTGAGAGTGCTGTCGTCGGTGCCCACGCGCTCAAGAACGCGATGATCCCGATTGCGACGATTCTCGGCCTGCAGGTTGGCAACCTCGTGTCTGGGGCGGCCATCGTCGAGACGGTCTTTGCCATCCCCGGCGTCGGCCGCGCAGCCGTCGAAGCGATCTTCTTCCGCGACTACCCGATCCTCCAGGGCGCTATCCTGATTTTGACCACCGCTGCCATCGTGGCAAACCTGCTGACTGACCTGGCATACGGGTATCTCGACCCGCGGATTCGGTATCGCTAACCCCCGCATGACACGATCACACCGGCAGTCTGTGGGCTGCACTGCGCGCAGCAGTACCCGAGGGAGGGTAGAGGATGGCTAAAGAAGCACCACGGCTAGGCGCCGCCGCCGCCGTCGTGGCCGAGCGCACCGGTCAACGGCGCGTCTACACCGAGGTCGAAGGCAGCGCCGGCCAGCGGTTCATCACCACCGGGCGTCGATTCCTGACGAACGTGCTGGAAACGCGCCTCGTCGGCACGGGCCTCTGGATTCTGGCTATCGTGGTGTTCTGCGCGTTCTTCGCAGACCTCATCACGCCGTATCCGCCGAACGAACAGGACTACGTCGCGATCACCGAGCCGCCGTCTGCCGCGCACTGGCTGGGGACGGACGACCTGGGCCGCGATATCCTGGCGCGCATCATTTACGGCACGCGCGTGTCGTTGATGGTCGGCGTCATCGCTGTGGGCATCGCCTTGATGCTCGGGGTCAGCCTCGGGCTGGTCGCGGGCTACTTTGGCGGGAAGGTGGACGACGTAACCATGCGGATCATGGATGCCGTCCAGGCGTTCCCCGGGCTGATCCTGGCGCTCGGCATCACGGCCGCGCTCGGGCCACGCTTCCCGGACATGCCGCCGATCTGGCACGCGATGATCGCTATCGGCATCGTGGCGACGCCGGCGATCTCGCGGCTGACGCGGGCGCAGACGCTCTCCGTCCGGGAGCGCGAGTTCGTGCATGCGGCGCAGGTGCTCGGGGCGTCGCCGTACAAGATCATCACCAAGCATATCTGGCCGAACGTCACCGCGCCGATCATCGTGCAGGCGACGCTACTGGTGGCGACGGCCATCCTCACCGAGGCCGGCCTGTCGTTCCTGGGCGTTGGCGTGAAGCCGCCGACGGCCACCTGGGGCTCGATGCTCCGGACCGGGTCGCAGTACATTGAGACGGCCCCGTGGCTGGCGTTCGCGCCGGGCGTGGCGATCTTCGCGACGGTGCTGGCCTTCAACTTCGTGGGCGACGGCCTGCGGCGGGCGCTTGACCCGCGCCTGTTGAGCAGCCGCCGCAGCTAACTATTCGTTTGCCTCTGGGCAGTGTCGGCAGCCATGATCGGATGCCGACATTGCCCAAACCGTCACCTCATTGACAGGAGGATGCGAACCATCAGCGTGGGGACATGGGAGAGCGTACGGTTCCGTGATTAAGCGAAATCGATTCAGGAGAGGTGAGCTCATGGTGTCAAAGACGTCGCGTCGGGCCTTCCTCGCCACCGTCGGCGGGTTGGCCGTCGGTGTGCTGGCGGCGTGCCAGCAGACTCCAGCACCGACCTCGAAGCCGGCCGAAGCGCCGAAGCCAGCGGCCCCGGCAGCCGTGGTACCGCCGACCGCAGCACCGGCCGCGAAGCCGACTCAGGCTGCACCGGCCGTCGTGCCGGCGACCGCTGCCCCGGCCGCCAAGCCGGCTGAAGCGGCCAAGCCAGCAGAAGCCGCTAAGCCCGCCGCCGTCATGCCGAAGCGCGGCGGCGAGCTACGCATGGTCCAGATTAACGACTTCGTGTCGATGGACCCGATCCACGCGTCGGGGCCGACGGCACAAGGTGTCTACGATTCGCTGTTTGCCTGGCGGCCGAACGCGCAGGGCGTCTACGGCGTCGAGCCGATGCTGGCGAAGTCCTGGGAACTGGGCACCGACAAGCTGGTCATCAAGCTGCAAGAGAACGTCAAGTTCCATGACGGCGCGCCGGTGGACGCCGAGGCCATCGTCTGGAACGTCTCGCGGATGGTCCAGAACCCGAAGAGCTTCGCGAGAAACCTCCTGCCGCAGGTGGACAAGGAGAAGCCGGCCCAGGCGATTGATCCCCTGACCGTGCAGATCAACATGACCCGCCCGAGCGCCGCCATCCTCAGTTCACTCAGCGACGGCCTCAGCAATCAGCAGACGGC
>JBBQBU010000382.1:0-5867 GCA_038318015.1 Chloroflexota bacterium
TCCGATCCGAGTGCTCCTCCTCGGCCCGGCACCGACCACACTGACACACCCCAACGTTCATCGCGTCCACGGGCAGCACCTGCTCGACTCAATTCTGCTTACGTCATGCTACCCATCGCGCGGCGTTCTGCCCAGCCCCCTCCCACCAAAACGGGAAGTTGATTCTTGACGGCCCCTAAGCGGTCGGATCCTTGCGGAAGCGTCCCTGTTGTCGCCGCGCTTCCTGGCGCAGTTCGTACTCGCCGAAGAGGTGGAGACGGGAAGCCGTGGCGGCGAGGGCGCGGACCGAACCGCGCACTACGGTTGCTGCCGAAGCACGGATGCGTCCGCTGGCACGACGGTGGTGATAGCGGACGGAGCCGAAGAACTGTTCGAGTCCGTTGTTTGTGCGTGGCACGCCGGGGACGTCGTAGCAGTGGAACAAGCTGGGCCAGTAGCTGGCGCTCACTATGAGGAAGTGAGCCACGGCTGGCTAGAGGGCGCCTACGGAAGCCTGATCCTCCGTCATCTCAGCCAGCAAGCCCTCCATATGTCGTCGGACCTCGCTACCTGGTGCCTCATCCTCATTCTCCAGAAGGCACGCGGCTTGGTGGACCCACCCAAAGGTGGTCTGGATGCCCGGCCACATCGCCGCCGTCGTCGTGAGGCCCTTGACCACCAGGGTCCGGAGGCGGGTCAACTCGGCCGGGAGCCCCCTTTTTCCTCCAGACGGCCGAGTGACGCCTCGAAGCGATCGAGGCGGTCACGGAGCTTGAGCCCGGAGGCGGTCAATGGTGGCCGACCATCGTCGGTCAGGGCGCTGCGCACCGCAAGGCAGTAGCCCCGCGTCACCTCAGCCTCAGGATCGTCGCGGCCCTCGACCGCACGCTCGATCGGGCGAACGCCGCGCACCGTCTTCTTCAACTCCTTCTTGGCGTGGCGATCGGCCTCGTAGATCGGCCGCGCGGCCTCTCGCAGGTAGTGGAAGTGACAGAGTTGATGCGGAACCCCCGGGAGCGCCGACGCCACCGCGTTGCGGATCGACGTCTGGCCGTCCGAGACGACGCCCAGGATCGGCACAGGCAGCGCCTCCTTCACCTCGCGCAGCAACGGCGCCAGATCGGCTTCTGTCCCGCTGAGCCGGCTCCGCGCGAGCAGCGGCTCGCCAGTCAGGCAGTCCCGGATCACCCAGAGCATCTCGTGCCCAACATCCGGCTGCATGCCATCGAGTGCAAGCACCACGCCGCCCTCGTGCGTCAGACGATCCCGCAGCCGGTGGTGATCCGTCAGCCGCAAGGCCACCAATTCCTCGTACCGCTCGATCAGACCTTCAGGTTCGGATCGAGGGTGTCCCGCAGAAAGTCACCCAAGAGGTTGATGCCAAGGACGGTTAGCATCAGAGCAACACCGGGTGCCGTCGAGACCCACCATCCAGTCGTCAGGTAGTTCTGTCCATCGGCCAGCATGCTGCCCCATGATGGCGTTGGCGGCGGAACCCCCAGCCCCAGGAAACTAAGGGCCGACTCGACGATGATCATCTGCGCGGCGGCGAACGAACTGGTGACCACGAGCGACGGCAGAATGCTCGGGGCGATGTGGCGAATCACGATCCGGAGACTGCTTGCTCCGAGAGCACGCGCCGCCTGGACATGCTCGCGCTCGCGGGCACTCAGCACCTCGGCGCGAACAACGCGGGCAGGTAGCACCCAGCCGGCGACGCCGAGTACCAGCATGATATTCAGGAGACCGGGGCCGATGACGGCCACGATGGCAATGGCCAGCAAGATAAACGGGAACGCAAGCTGGATGTCGGCCAGTCGCATGACGATGTCGTCGACCCACCCGCCGAGGTAGCCAGCAAGCATGCCCAGTGCGAAGCCCAAGGCTGTCGAGATGGCCACCGAGATGAAGCCGATGAGCAGTGAGATGCGCGTCCCGTAAATGATGCGGCTCAGCATGTCCCGCCCCAGGTTGTCAGTGCCCAGGACGGTGACGCCGAGATCTGGTACCGTCGCCAAGGGTGGACGGAGTCGTCGGGACACTTCGCTATCTGTGGGACTCGCCGGCGCTACCAGCGGTGCGAAGACTGCTGACACGACGAGGGCCAACAGGATCACCAGGCCGAGTAACGCACCCCGATCGCTGACCAGCCGCACGGGCAGGCTCATGCGCCGGGGCCGTCTGGCCGCATTCGAAGCTTCGAGCGTGAGACTCATTGGGGTTGGGATGGCAAGACGACGGTCATCGGTAGCGAATCCGTGGGTCAAGGTACAGGTAGAGCATATCGACGATAAGATTCGCGACCACAACCACGACGGCGACCACGAAGACGGCCGCCTGGACGACCGGATAGTCGCGATTGAAGATCGACTGGATTACGAGACGGCCGAGTCCCGGCCAGGCGAAGACCGTCTCCGTGATGACTGCCCCTCCCATCAGGACGCTGAGATCAACTCCCGCGACAGTCACCACGGCAATGGCCGCATTCTTGAACGCGTGCCGACGTAGGATCAGGAGTTCCGGGAGCCCTTTCGCGCGCGCTGTCCGGAGATAATCCTGCCCGAGCACCTCCAGCATGCTGGACCTCATCAACCGTGTCGTGCGGGCCGTGAAGAAGAGGGCCAGGGTCAGCGTCGGCAGGACAAGATTCCCGAATCCGCCACGTCCCTGTGTCGGGAACCAGCGCAACCACACCGCGAAGACCAGGATCAGCAGGAGTCCGAGCCAGTATGGTGGCATCGCCTGGGCGATTGAGGTGAGTCCAATAACCGTGCGATCAAGCCAGCGTCCCCGCCAGTGTGCGGCCAGTATCCCGAGTGGAATCGCCACCCCAAGGCTGACCGCGAGTGCACTGAAGGCCAGCTCGCTGGTGGCTGGCAGCCGCTCAATGACGAGGCCAAGCGACGGCTGCCCTTGCTGGATTGACTTGCCGAAGTCGCCCTGGACTGCACCTGACAAGAACCGCCAGTACTGGACCGGCAATGGATCTTCGAGGCCTTGCGTCCGCCGAAAACGCGCCAGATCGTCAGCGGTCGCGTTCATGCCAAGCATCAGCTGAGCGGGATCGCCGCTCAGCCGCACCAGCACGAACACGACCAGCGTGCTGCCCAACAAGACGAAGACCGCCTGGAGCAGCCGCCGGATGAGGAACGCCGTCACGCCTGCTGCTCGCCGATCTCCGGGAGGTGCATGAGTACGCGCACGCCGTCCCAGGCGCGCTGAATGGCTTCGGACGTTACCGCGCGGCCAGCTTCGACGTCCGAAGCAACCCGTCGGTAGATCAACTGGCTCACGTACGGGCGCAACGTCGGCGGGAGTGCCGACAGGATATCGCGGAACGTCTGCCGTGATGCGGCGGACCAAATCGATTCGTAGCGAGCGCGCTCCGCGCCGAAGTCGATGGCGTGAAGTTCACGCCCCACGCCGAGCTCAGCCCGGCAGGCGGCGGTGGCCGCTTCGTCAACGGCGCCATCAACGATCACGACGCCGTACGCATCGCGTGCTGCCAGCAGGGAGACGAATCCCCGTCGAACATCGGCAAGCACGCTGGCGACATCACGCGTCAGTGGATCACCATAGCCCCCGCCAGACGGGCTGGCGAAGCTGATGACATCGCCAGGATCTGGCGTCAGGATGTCAATCTTGCCGACATGTTGTTCGTTTGGCGTGCCCAGGTGGATGATCGTATCGCCCAGTGAACCCGGCGCGCCGCCTTTGACTCCCCAGGGACGGAAGCGATATCGCTCCATGCCACGTGCCGTGACCGTCGTGCCGGGACTGAGGGTCTCGACGACCACACGCGCCGCCAGACCTCCTCGGAAGCATCCGGGTGCGCCACTATCCTGGACGAGGCCGAATGATCGCATGACGACAGGCATATCTACTTCAAGCTGTTCGGCCGGCACGTTTGCCAGACCAGAGCCGACGCTGAGGCCACGACCGTCGATACCGTCGCGGTCGGGCCGTGCCCCGGAGCCGCCGAGGAGCGGCTCAATCTGGCTAACTTTCGCGCCGCCGGTCAGGATATTCGGGACTGAGCAAAGCGGAATTGAGACCTGGCCTGCGGGAGCGGCCGGCAGAATCCCGTCGGTGGCCTTACCGAGCGCCCCGAAAATGGTGTCCTGGACACGGAAGACGGTGGCCATCCGCACGCCAGTCGCCGCATTCGGCCCTGGGTGGAGAATTGAGCCGGGCTCAGCAATGATCCTGAGCGGGCGCAACATTCCGCCGTTCAGCGGTGCTGACGGTCGCGTCGAGCGCATATACATCATGAACGGATGCGCCACAAACTGGTGCATCTTGCCGTAGATCGGCACATTCAGCGCCGAGCGGACCTCGTAGTCGGTGCCGGTAAAATCGAGGACGATATCCTCATCCTTCACCGTCATCGCTAGTTCGATCCGAATCGGTCGCGTGGAGACCATGTCGTCGTCAACGAGATCGACGAACTGGTAGGTGCCGTTCGGGATCATGCGGATCGCCTCGCGCGCTGACTCTTCAGCGTACGCCAGCACGTCGTTCATGCCGCCGCGGACAGCCTCGATTCCGTACCGCTCAATCATCTGGGTGAGGCGCTCTTCGGCCGTATTCATGCCGGCCATTAGCGCCTTCAGGTCGCCCCAGTTCAGATTTGGGATGCGGGTGTTGAGCAGGTAGACGTTGAGCAGTTCCTGATTCAGGACGCCTGCTCGATACAGCTTGCTCGGGGGCAGTCGCAGCCCCTCCTGATAGATCTCGCTGCTCGTTGGGGAGACGCTGCCTGCGACTCGCCCGCCAACATCCGTAGCGTGAATGAAGCAGCAGAAGAATGCGACGACCTCGCCCTTCCAGAAGACCGGCTTCCAGAGGTAGACATCGGGCAGGTGGGTGCAGAGGCCGCCCGAGGTCGTCGGATCGTTCGCGATCACAATGTCGCCCGGCTCGTATGGCCCGGCGGCGTCGAGCGCTTCCTTCATAGACGCCTGGGTCAGTGCCGTGCCGAGACGCTGCCCGAACGAGATCGTCTCCCCGGTCGGCGTGACCACGGAGGCAGAATAGTCCTGGGACTCCTTGACGTAGACCGTGAAACCTGTGCGCTGAATGACGTGCGCCATCTCTTCGGAGAGTGCCTGGAAACGATTGGCAAAGACGTCGAGGAGTACGCGGTCTCGAACGCCCAGCCCGGGAGGCGCAGCGGTCATGCGGATGCCTCCAGCAAGAGGTTGCCGAACGCGTCACAGGTCACGTTGAAGGACGGTGTGACGAACGTTGTCGTGTCGTATTGCTCGATGATGCAGGGACCTTGCAGTTGGTGACCGTGGCGCAGATCAGTCCGCGCATACACGGCGCAGTCGATCTCGTTGCCCTGATAGTAGACCGTCCGAGACTCATGGGGTGGGGCCGCAGTCCCACTCGCCTGGACGCTCATCGTCGGTGGCTTTGGTGTTAGCCCGACAATTGTGAGGCGGAGTGTCGTCAGTTCCACGGAGGCGTTTGGGTCACCGTGGCGGAAGACTGTCAGGTGACGTTCGTGGAACCGGCGCGCGAGTTCTTCCCGCCCCTGGGCCGTTGAGACATCAGCTGGACAGGCGACGTTCAGTGAGAAGCCCTGACCCACGTACCGCATCTCGGCAGACCGTTCGAGGCGAGAGCTATCCACAGGGATCGCCTCGCCAGTCAGCCACGCGCGTGCGGATCGTTCCATCATCGCATACGCATCCTCAAGTTCGGCGCCGGGGATCTCGTTGAGGGCGCGGCGGAAGGTCCGGACGTAGTCTGACTTGACGTCCATGGTGAGGGCACCACGAGCGCAGAGCGTGCCAGGCGAAGGCGGAACAAGAACGCGACGGATGCCCGTCTCTTCTGCAAGCAGGCAGGCATGGGTCGGACCCGCACCGCCGTACGCCAGC
>JBBQBU010000383.1:0-5834 GCA_038318015.1 Chloroflexota bacterium
GTCCCGCGAGGCGTTCGCCGTACAGGAGCAGGGGCAGGCGATCAAGGTGCTCATCAAGCCGTAGCCGGTCTTGCGAGGGCGTCGCCCCGTAGACTTTCTCGTGGGGGCGTGCCGCCAGCACGCCCCTTCGAGATCGAGAGCTTCCCCGCCGAACCTTTCGACGCGGAAGACGCGGGCGTGCCAGCAGCACGCCCCTACAGCAGCGGCGGCCCGGGCTGCTTTGGCAGCGACTCGGGGTCGGGGTGGAGCAGCACCCGGCCCCACTGTTCATAGGTGGGTACGGACGCCGTTGCGTGCTGGGCTGCGGCGTGGGCGTCGCGCCAGAGCCGCTCGATGGGGCTGTTCTGCGAGATTGCGGTGCCGCCGGCCGCGCTGAACATCAGGTCAGCCACCTGCGCCGCCACCACCGAGGCGTTCGTGTTGGCGAGCCGGGCCGTGGCAAGCTCCTTCATGGTCGCTACGCCGCCGGTCGAGGTCTTCGCCCAGAGCCGCGCGGCCGTGTCCCAGAGGAATGCCCGCGCCGATAGGCACAGCGCCTCGGCCTGTGCGAACTGCATCTGCGTGATGCCCCGGTCTCGGATCAGGTTCGGGGCGCGGGTGGGCGTCTTCACCTGGGCCAACTCGTAGAGCGCGTCGATGGCCGCCCGCGCCACGCCGAGCCGCTGTGCGCCGTGGGCCAGCAGCCACCAGCGGTGCTTGTAGAGCGCGCCGGAGTGCGGGGCGTTGTCCGTCCACCAGAACGTCCAGGCGTCCGGCACGAAGACGTCCCGTAGCTCAACGTCGTGGCTGCCGGTGCCGCGCAGGCCGCTGACGTGCCAGGTGTCATGGATGACGGCATCCGTCGCCGGCACGACGATGACCCGCTGCTCCGGCAGGCCGTTGGCATCAGGGCGCGGCTCATCGCCCTGGTAGACGGCGGTGGTAAACCCGAGCCAGTGGGCATTGTCACAGCCGCTGCCGTACGGCCAGCGCCCGGTGACACGGAAGCCGCCGGGGACGACGGTCGCCCGGCCGGCCGGCACCGACAGCGTGCCCGACATGATTGCCCGTGGATTGCGCCCGAACATCTCCCAGCCGACTTCGGGGGCCAGGAACCCGGCGAGATGCGAGTTCGAGGTGTAGACCTGGGCGACCCAGCCGGCCGAGGCCTCGGCGTGAGCGAGCACCTCGATCACGTCCAGTTGGGTGATTGGGTCAACCTCCAGCCCGCCGACTGCGCGCGGCGCGAGCATCCGGCAGATGCCGGCGTCGGCCATCGCGTCCGCGACATGGCGCGGCAGGTGGCGCTCGCGTTCGCCCTGGTCGCCGCCAGCCCGCACCAGCGGCAAAATCGCACGGGTCGCGTCGAGCAGCCCCTGTGCTGCCGTCTCGATCATAGTCATGGTGTCGCACATCCCTGGGTCGCTCGCATCGTTGCTCGCTCCGGGCGCTGGACGGGCTGCGCGGGCTGTCCGAAGCGGCCCGCACGTGGGGAGGACACGGTGCTACAGCATAGGTGATCCGTCATCCGGGCCTCTACCCTTGCCTACGGACCCTCACCACGGACCGCTCCCTGCGGGCCGCGAATATCGGCTACACGAACGACTGGACCCCTCAGCTGCGGCAGGTTCCCTGTGTCGCCGCTTTCTGTGGCCGTTGCCGCAACATCCCTTGATCCCCACGGTCCCTGCCTCCCCGCTCCCACTTGTGGGAGCGGGGTCGGGGAGAGGGTCGTAGCTCGCCCGCCGATGGCACAGGTGAGATCCTTCGTGACGCTCGCAGGCTCGCTGCTCAGGATGACATGGACTGGGGCTGCGCGGCTGGCTCTGTGGGCGCCGCATCGGCGGCGTGGCCGTTCTGCCCGGCATGCCCGTTGCTGCCGTTCGCGTTGGGGCCAGCCGTGCGAGGCGTGCGCTCAGGGCGAGTCGCCACGAGCGT
This sequence comes from Chloroflexota bacterium, assembly GCA_038318015.1. GTDB lineage: Bacteria > Chloroflexota > UBA6077 > UBA6077 > JACCZL01 > JADZEM01. The sequence continues at coordinate 1,918 of JBBQBU010000383.1, forward strand.
CGTGCCGGACGGCGACGGCTCCAGGCGCAACACCGCATCGTAGGCGTCCCCCGGCCCGTCGTGGTGGGCGATGCTGACGATGGTTGTGTCAGGCAGCGTGTCGCTCAGGACGGCGGCGATGTGGTCGGCAGTCGCGGTGTCCAGGGCGGATGTCGCCTCGTCCAGAAACAGCCAGTCTGGCCGGTGCAGCAGCGCCCGCGCTACCGCCAGCCGCTGCTGCTCGCCGCCGCTCAGTTGCATGCTCCAGTTCTGCGTCTCGTCCAGGCGCGCCGCCAATGATCCGAGCCGCACGGCATCCAGCGTCGCGCGGACGGCCCCGTCATCGAAGCGGTCGGCGTCGGCGGGGTAGGCCACGGCTGCCCGGAGCGTGCCGATGGGGATGTACGGCTTCTGGGGCAAGAACAGCGTCCGCGCACCGGTTGGCAGCGCGATTTGCCCAGCGCCGAACGGCCAGATGCCGGCTGCCGCCCGGAACAACGTGCTTTTGCCGCTGCCGGACGGCCCCGAGACGAGCACCCGGTCGCCTTGCTTGATGGTGAAGGCGGCGTCGGACAGGACGGCGCGGCCATCCGGCAACGCAAGCTGCAAGCTGGTCGCCTGGAGTACCGGCGCGGTGTGGGACTGCACGCGTACGCCGTCGTCACGGTCGGCGGCTGCCCCGAGGCGCTCCAGCGCGTCATGGAACGTCAACAAGCGATCAACGCTGGCCTTCCAGTCGGCCAGCCGCGCGTAGGCGTTGATGAACCACGACAGGCTGTCCTCAACGCGGCCGAACGCGTTGCTAATCTGCATCAGGCCGCCCAGCGCGATCTCGCCCGCGAAGTAGCGCGGCGCGCCGACCAGCAGCGGGAAAATCGAAGACAGTTGCCCGTAGCCGGCTGTGAAGAACGTCAAATGCTTGGTGTAGCGCATCAGTTCCCACCAGTTCGCCTGAATTGCCCCGAAGCGCCCACGCAGATGGCCCAGCTCCGACGCCTCGCCTCGGTACAGGGCCGCGCCTTCGGCGTTCTCGCGCAGCCGCACGAGGCTGAAGCGAAAGTCGGCCTCAAAGCGCTCCTGCATGAAGTTGATGCCGATGAGCCGGCGGCCGACATAGTGCGTCAGCACCGTCCCTACGACGGCGTAGATGATGGCGACCCAGACCATGTAGCCCGGTATCGTCAGGTCCAGCCCACCAACCGAGAACGAGATCGGGCCGCTGACCGTCCACAGGATCGTGATGAATGACGCCAGCGTCACACAGGCCGACAACAGCCCGAGCGACAGGCCGAGGGTGCCGGTGGTGAAGTTGCGGAGGTCTTCGGCGATGCGCTGGTCGGGGTTGTCGGTGCTGCGGTTCTCCAACTCCAGCCGGTAGTACACCTGCTTGTTGAGCCATGCCGACAGGTATCGGTCGGTGAGCCAAGTCCGCCAACGCATCTCCATCAACTGCGTCAGGTAGATGCGGTACACCGCGACCACGATGTTCACGGTCGCCAGCCCGCAGAAGTAGCCCAGCAGATTCCAGAACGCCCCGACATCGCGCTGCTCCAGGGCATCGTAGAAGTTGCGGTACCACGTATTGAGCTGCACGTTCAGGAAGACGACGCCCAGGGTCAGCGCGACAATGGCGATGATGAGCGTCCAGGCGCCCCGCCGTTGATCCGACCGCCAGTAGGGTGTAGTCAACGACCAGACCCGGCGCAAGAACGCCGCACCGATCCCCAGGCTATTCGGGTTCATCGCTGATGCTCTCTCAGTCACGCAAGATGCAGACACATGCGGGAGTTCTCACGCACGCTGCGCTGGAGTCGGTCGCTATTTTTGTGTTGCCCTGACGAGAACGGCGTACCGCTCTCGTCAGGGCTGGCTCGTGAGCCAGGACGCCAGACACTGGAGTGGAACTTCAGTGTAGCGATACGGATACGTACCTGGATAAGGGCCGGATCAGGGCAGGGTAAGAATCCGCTCGCTGGTGCCTCCGCGAGATCAGACAGGCGCTGAAGCACAGCCACGCATCCTCTGACGCCGCCCGTGCGTATGTCGCATGTGCGGCTGCATGCGCACGGGCCGGCCGTTGCGACGTGTTTGTAAGCGATTCGTAACACCTGGGCCGTATGATGAAACCGTCATGACACACCCACGTTCGGACGCCGCGCCGGGCCCGGTGCGGCGGTGCGCAGATCCAAGAAAGGATTTCTACAGATGCTGAGGCTTGCTCGTCGGTCCGGCCTGTTGCTGCTCCTGGCTGTCGTTGTCGCTGCCGGCGCGTTCATGCTCGCCGCGCCGGGCGCCGCATCGCCCGTCGCCGCCCAGGCCGAGCGCCCTGGTTGGCACGCGCTCCCGCTGGTGGATGCCCGCACCGGTCAGCAGTTCACCCTGGCAGACTTCGCCGGTAAGACGGTCTACGTTGAGCCGATGGCGACGTGGTGCACGAACTGCCGGCAGCAGATGGCCGTCATTCGTGACCAGTTGCGGGCGCAACTTAACCCCGAACAGGTGGTGTTCGTTGGCCTGAGCGTCGAGACGACGCTGTCTTCGGAGACGCTTGCAGCCTACACGGCGACGCACGGCTTCGACTGGACGTTCGCGGTGATGACGCCGGAACTGCTTCAGGAACTTGCGACGACCTTCGGCCGAACCGTCACCAATCCGCCGGCGGTCCCGCACTTCGTCATCGGGCCAGACGGCGCGACTGGCAGCCTGAGCACCGGTTTTCACAGCGCCGATCAGCTTTTTGCCGAACTGTCGGCGGCGGGCAGCATGGCGCAGCCGTAAACCGCTCCCCCAGTAGCAGCACCGCCGACTAGGCTGTCGGGACGCCGGTCTGCGGTCGTGCATCAGGCGCTGCGTTGCGGGAGGAGACAACCATGTCGTTCTACGACAAGGGTGACGTGCGTATCTGCTACGAGGAAGTAGGCGCGGGCTTCCCACTGCTCCTGATTCCGGGTGGCGGGTTGAACTCGAAGATCTCCTTCTTCACCGAGAGCGCGCCGTTCAATGCGATGGAGGAGTTCAGGGACACCTACCGCTGCATCACGATGGACTTGCGGAACGCCAACGGCGGCCAGTCCTCCGGGCCAGTTGAGATTGACCGGCCGTGGGATTCGTACACCGACGATCATCTCGGCTTGATGGACCACCTGGGCATCGACACGTTCCTGGTGATTGGTTTCTGCATCGGCGGCCCGTTCATCCTCAATCTGATCAAGCGGGCACCGGAGCGCGTCGTGGCGGCGGTGCTGGCACAGCCGAGCGGGTTCCGTCCGGAGATGCCCGACCTCTTCTACCAGAACAACATCACCGGCTGGGGGCCTCCGCTCTGCGCCCGCCGCCCCGAGATCACGATGGAGATGGTCCACGACTTCCTGACTCAGATGTACCGCGCGAACCCAGATTTCACCTTCACCGTCACGCGCGATTTCGTGCGCGCTTGCCAGACACCGATGCTGGTGCTACCGGACGATGTGCCGGCGCACCCGTACGAGGTGGCGATGGAGGTGGCGAACCTCGCACCGAACGCCGAGGTGAGCATCTTCCCCTGGAAGGAGCCGAAGGACCGGACCGACCAGGCGGTGCGCCATATACGCGACTTTCTTCGGACGTACCAGCCCGCGCCGGCCGCCCGTCAGGCTCGCTGACGTGTGCGCCTTGCCCGTGCTGACTGGAGACCGCTGGTAGCCATGCCGAATCAGCTCCTTGAAGCATTTGTCCTGGGTAACGGGGCGATCTTGACGAACGTCTGCATGCTGCCCCTGTACCCGAGTATGGTGGCGTACCTCGCGGCGGATGTGCGCGCCGGCGGCGGTGCGGAGGCCGCCGGCGCAACAGGCACGGCGGCCCCTCGGATGCTGGCGGCGCGGGCGGCCCTGGGCGTGCTGGTGCTGGCGGGCATCCTTGCTATGATGACCGCCGTGGGGCTGGCGTTGTACCTGCTG
>JBBQBU010000384.1:0-5832 GCA_038318015.1 Chloroflexota bacterium
GATCGGAAGGCACCCGCCTTGTCGCCCCTGGCCCTCTCCGAGGTCCACAGGATGTCCTGAATGTCCTGATCCCGGCACTGTTGGCGCGGGCCGAACTCAGCATCAGCGAGAGAGACCCGGCGGACGTAGGTGGCGTCGCGCTTGCTCGGCCACCCATGGACGAGGGGCGCTCCGCGCGCACGTGCGGCCCGGGGCCGTGCGTCGGGTGCCTGACTGTTCGACCGCCATACCACGACGCGACGGGCGACTGACCACCAACCCGCGCCTTGCCCTGGCCTGGAAACATCAGGGAGAATGCACTGCTGAGAGTCTCCAAAATTCGTTCGGTACTTTGACCGAGAGGGCATCTGTGTCCGGCACCAACGCTGAACCTCGATCTGCTAGACATCCCGTGGTTTCAGTGGTGCTCGGGACTTATAACCGCAAGCCCTTTCTCAAACAGGCTATCGAGAGCATCCGTCAGAACGGCGCTCAGACACCGTATGAGATCATCGTGATCGATGGGGGTTCCAGTGATGGCACCATCGGATGGCTCGTCGAACAAAAAGATGTCATCACTATCGTGCAGCACAACCGCGGTGAGTTTCGCGGCAAACCAGTCCCGCGCCGGAGCTGGGGCTACTTTATGAACCTCGGCTTCAAAGCGACGCAGGGGCGGTACGTCCTGATGATCAGCGATGACTGCCTGCTCATTCCTGGGGCGATAGATGCCGGTGTCGCGCGCTTCGAGTCGCTAGACCGCGACGAGGGGCGGACCGTGGCCGGGGTCGCCTTCTACTACCGAAATTGGCCGCTTGAAGACGGGTACTATGTCCAGCGAACCTTCGGCGGCAAGCTTATGGTCAACCACGGTATGTACCGGCGGGATGCTCTGGAACGAGTCGGCTGGGCCGATGAGAACCGGTACATGTTCTACAAGTGCGACGGCGATCTCTGTCTCAAAATGTGGGAGGCAGGCATGGAGATCGTTGATTGTCCGACTGCATTTGTCGAGCACCATGAAGGTGCAAACATCGAGGTCAGGCAGACGAATACGGCCACACTCGACCACGACCGCAAGGCCTACGTTGAACGGTGGAACGGCATCTTCTGGAACCCTAACGGCCCAGAACTCCGTGGACGCATAAGCATCGCCTACGACGATCCCCACCGCACTGCCAGCCGTTTCCCAGTTGATAAGCTGGGGGCGGCGACTGACCCGGCCATTGCCCCGTCAATCACCGATCAGGATCTGGAATCGTTGCCGACGGCGTCCACGCGGCCTAGCAACACTAGCTACCAGCACGGGTCGTCACCCGTACTCATTTCTGACGATCAGGGTGCCGACGAAGCGACTGAGCCGCCTCAGCGCGGATTGCGTGCGCGCCTTGCCCGTTTCATCCAGCCGAAGCGCCCACGAGTTATCGGATGATTCGCCCGCTCGCCCTGTTCAAGCGCCTGTTCAAGCGACGGCGCAAACCTGACGCGCCCTCGACGACCGTTGCCCGTCCGATGCCAGCCGCGCCGAACGTACTTGAAGCCACATCCGTCGTCCTCAGTCTGCCGGTCGCTGCCGAGGCCGTTTCGGCTGATGGGACGGGCCTCGCCACGCCTACTGCCACACCCATCGACACGCGCCTGCTCCGCCAGGCACCGGCCGGTAAGCACATTCTTCCTGACTGGGAGGCGCTGCTGGCGACGAGCAAGACGCTCTGGTCCGATGCGAAGACTCGCGCCGCCACTGGTCCGCGCGTCCTCATTGCGACGAACGTCTCCGGGCACTCGCCAGCTACGGTCGCAGAAAGCCTGCTGGCGGTTGCCTTGACCCTGCGGGGTGCACGGGTTGAGACGCTGGTGTGCGACCAGGTGATGCCGGCCTGTCTCCGCGCGCAAAATGACAATGTGCCGGATGCCGGTGTCTTCGAGCGATACGAGCTACCGAAGGCACTGTGCGGCGGTTGCTCACCAATCGGCGAATACGTGTACGGCCCGCTGGAGTTGCCGTACCACCGGTTCAGCGAATGGCTGACACCCGCCGCCGCCGCTCAGGCCCGCGCCGTGGCCAACGCAACGCCATTGGCCAACATCCCGACCCTGCGCGTGGACGACCTCCCGATTGGCGAGCATGCCCACGCCGGCGCGCTGCGCTACTTCGCGCGCGGTGACATCGACACCGAGCCACACGGCGCACTCATTCTGCGTCGCTTTCTCGAGGCCTCGCTGCAGACGGCGGCCGTGATGCGGGCGTTGGTCGCCAGCAACCAGTATGACGCAGCCTGCATTCATCACGGCATCTACGTCCCGCAGGGCATCGCCAGTGCCGTTGCCAATCAGGCCAACATCCGGGTTGCCACCTGGAATCCAGCCTACCGGACCTCGTGCTTCATCTTCAGCCATGATGACACGTACCATCACACGCTGCTCTCCGAACCTACGGCTGCCTGGGAGAACATGCCCTGGACGCCGGAGATGGAACATCAGATCATGGACTATCTTGCCAGCCGCCAATCTGGTGCCCGCGACTGGATCTGGTTCCACGACAAGCCAAGTGATGATTTCGTCGCGTATGCGAACGAGATCGGCCTGGACCTGGACAAGCCGATCATTGGCATGCTCTCGAACGTCATCTGGGACGCGCAGTTGCACTACCGCGCCAACGCGTTCCCCAGCATGCTTGACTGGGTGTTGGAAACGATCCGCTACTTTGCGACTCGGCCGGACCTTCAACTGCTGCTGCGGGTCCACCCGGCTGAGATTCGCGGCACGGCGCGTTCGCGGCAGCCACTCGTGGACGAGATCGCGGCGGCGTTCCCGACGCTCCCGCCAAATGTCTTCGTCATCCCGCCTGAATCGCAAGTGTCAACCTACGCGGCGATGGCCGTGGCGAACGCCGTCATCATTTACGGCACCAAGACCGGCGTCGAGTTGACCAGTCTCGGTATCCCGACCGTCGTGGCAGGTGAGGCGTGGATTCGGAACAAGGGCCTGACGCTGGATGCGACGAGCCCGGCCGAATATTTCGGCATTCTCGACGGTTTGCCGCTGGCCGGGCGTATGCCACACGAGCAGGTCACGCGCGCCCGGAAGTACGCCTATCATTTCTTCTTCCGGCGGATGATCCCGCTGCCGTCGCTGCCCGCATCCGGGGGGTGGCCGCCGTTCAAGGTCGGCATCGCCTCACTTGACGACTTGCTGCCGGGGCGGCAGCCGGGCCTTGATGTCATTTGTGACGGCATTCTGAGCGGTACGCCGTTCATCTACCCGGCTGAGGCGTTCGGGGTGCATGATGCAGCGTCGGCCTGAGACCACCTCGCCACATTCTGCGCGCCAACCGGGGGAACGATGAGCCAGAACACGCCACCCTCAGACGAGGCTCCGGACCTGCCATCGGGCGGACTTCGCGTGCTGTACCCCGGCGAGCCTTCCCAGATTGGGAGTGCCGAGATCTGGAAAGACCTGGACGACATCGTTGCCCATGCAGAACCCGTGCGGTATACCCCGACGCCTGCACCTCCAAAGGATGTGTGGGTCTGGTTGCGCTCGACGGCGCGCATCGGCACAGTCATCGACATCGGCGCTAATACCGGCGACTACGCCGAGTTCCTGGACGGCTTCTTCAAGCCGAGCACCATCTACGCCTTTGAGCCATTGGCCTCATGCCAGCCGCGCCTGGCTGCACTGGCTGAGAAGATGCCGCACCTGCGCGTCTTTCGGGTGGCACTATCTGAAGCCGAAGGCGAAGAGACATTCTGGGAGAACGACTACGGGCCGTCGTCGTCGTTGCTTCACGTCAGCGACATGCACAAGCAGGCATTCCCACACACCGCTACCGAGTCACAAACACGGGTGAAACTGGCCCGTCTTGACGACATGCTGGATGTTTCGACGCTGGACCGGGACATCTTCATCAAGATTGATGTGCAGGGCGTGGAAGATCGGGTCATTCGCGGGGGGCAGGCTGTCTTCTCGGCGGCCGAGATCGTTCTGATCGAGATGTCGTTTGCGGCGATGTACGATGACCAGCCGATGTTCGAAGAGATCCACGACCTGCTGTACGCATGCGGCCTGCGGTTTGTGGGCATGAAGAACCAGATCGAGGATCCGGCCACCGGCCAGCCACTGTTCGTGCACTGCTTCTACCGCCGCCCGCGCCTACCGACACCCTCGGGCCTGACGCGAACTGCGGCCGGCGCCTCCCAGGCCACCGCCTGACCGCCTAGAGAACGACGCGATACCCGGCTAGCGTCTGCTCAACCATCGTGTCCCACGAGAAGCCCTGCGCTCGCAGCCTGCCCCGTGCAATGAGGTGGGACCGCACCATCTCATCGTCGACAAGCTGGTCGAGCCGCTGCACGAGTTCGTCCGGTTCGTCCGGATCGAAAAAGAGCGCTGCGTCGCCGACGACTTCTGGAATAGACGAGACCGGGCAGCAGACGACCGGACACCCGATCTCCATCGCCTCCAGCGGCGGAATGCCGAAGCCCTCATACCGACTGGTGTAGACCAATCCGAGCGCGTGCTGGTACAGCACCTTCAGCAGCGAGTCGTCGCCAGGGATGTGTACAAATCGGTCGGCCATACCGTGCCTGGCGAAGAACTCTAACTCTGGCTCAAGGAAGCCGCTGGTACCGCCGAAGCACACCACCTTCAACTCACGTCGCAGACGGTCACTCCGAGCGAACGCTTCTTGCAGCACCGCGAAGTTCTTGTATTTTGAGCGGGTGCCGACATAGAGCAGGTATGGCTGACTGCGGAGTTCGGCGGGCAGCGGCGCGGCCGGCACGCTTGACAGGTCGCTGGCGGGGCGTGTCAGGACGGTCTTGCGCGGGTCCACGCCAAGCAGTTGCACAAGGTCGTTCCGCGTGTGCTCTGAGATCACAAAGATCACGTCGGCGCGCTCGACCATCGCCCGCTTCCCCTCCAACGACGGGCGGAACCGCTCGACGTCGCCCAGGAACCGCTCAAGGATCATGTCGTAGACGGTGACCGCCACGCGCTTGCTGCGGACCAGGGACAATACACTGGGGTCGAAGTACGACGGGTGGTAGATGTCGGGGCTGGGAAACGTCGTGCGGGAGAACCACCTCAGACCCTGATGGTTGATCTTTTCGCGGGGCCACCTGCCGGTGCCGAGCGGCGGCCGTTCGAATGACCAATACCGCGCCAACTGGTGCCGAAACGGTGCCACGTTGAACTGGTCAACATGGTAGCCGCGATACCAGTACACCGAGGTGTCCGGCCGCGCAGACACACGACGTGCCAACTCCAGAAAGATGCGCGAAATCCCGCCGTACTTCTGGATGGCGAACATTTGATGATCGTAGAGCACGCGCAAGTGTCGGCGACTCACGGCTTCGTGAACACCATACAGGCGACGGCCCGCGCAGCGGCAGCGCAGTCGGACGGGGGCGGGCCGCCCGCGTGGACGTCGTAATACTGGCGGTCGGCGCAGGATGCAGCATCCGAGACGTGCCAGCCGTGCTCGTCGTAGCGGTAGATAGTCGTCTCGGTTGGCAGGTGTCCAAATGTCGTGGCGATCTCGTCCAGGCCGGCGGCGTCGAACTGTTGCAGCCAGCCATGCTGCTCCGCTCGCCCGAACGGGACTGTCAGCAAGAGTCGGCCGCCCGGTGCCAGCACACGCGCCAGTTCGCGGAGGGCCGGCCGATATCCGGAGTGGTCACCCTCGGCGTACCGTGCGTCGGTGGTGTAGAGCTGGGTGTTGTCCAGGCCGATGTGCTCCAGCGTGCTGATGCAGACAATGGTCTGAAAAGCGTTGTCGCGCAACACCACGTCGCGCAAGTCGTCGTATAGATACGAGACGTTGGGCCGGCGCTCCATAGTCTCCGGGGCGAG
>JBBQBU010000385.1:0-5804 GCA_038318015.1 Chloroflexota bacterium
AACCAAGAAGCGGCCCGTCGGATGAGATCGTCCTCGCGCACTGACTAGGAAGAGTGTGCTGGAAACGTCGTGGCCGAAAGTGCCGTGTGAGCACGGATTCGACCCTGGATTGACGCTAACTTACTGGTATTGCGTCTAGGCGTGGCCGTTGCTGCTCGCTTGCGCGTCGATAGCCAGCGCCACCCGCTCTGGCGTGAGCGGTAGCGTCGGCACACGCCCTGACGCCCTGCCGACGCCGTGACAGCCAACAGCAACCGCCCCGCAATCCTGGCCGACGGGCCAAACGCGCCCGAAAATACCTTGACCGAAGAGTATCGCCGTACTACTATAGATATATCGACAGCATATCTAGACACCTGCTGTCGATGAGGGAGTTAGCATGATGAAGGATCTTTCGTCGTTCTTCGAGCAGTTGGGTGAGGCGCTTGAGCCGCGCCAACAACGTCACGGTCACGGTGAGCACGGCCCTCGCGGGGAGCGCGGCGAACGGGGCGAGCGCGGCCGGTTCCGTCCCAGCGACCGTGGCCCTGGCGACGAGCCGAACGGCCCACCTCCCGGCCCAGGCTGGGGGCCATTCGGGCGGCCGGGCGGGCCACCGTTTGGCGGCGCGGGCTTCGGCCCGATGTTCGGGTTCCCACCGTTTGGTGGCAAGCGGCGCGGGCGGGGTGGCGACTGGCCGCCGTTCGGGCGCGGCCCGAAGGTGCGGCGCGGCGATGTCCGCGCGGCGGCGCTGGTGCTGCTTGCCGAGCAGCCCCGCAACGGCTACCAGATCATCCAGGAGATCGCCGAGCGCAGCGGCGGCATGTGGAAGCCAAGTTCTGGGTCCGTGTACCCGGCGCTGCAACAACTCGAAGATGAAGGACTGGTGGAGCTTGACACGCAGGACGGCAAGCGCACGTTCAAGCTGACCGAGGCCGGCCGCACCTATGTGGAGGCCCACAAGGAAGAGCTCGGCGCGCCGTGGGAAGCGATGGCGGCCGGCCTGGACGACGCGTCCGTGCAGATTCACACCCTGCTCGGGCAGGTCGCCGTGGCGGTCATCCAGGTGTCGCAGGCCGCGACGCCCGGCCAGATGCAGAAGGCGCGGCAGGTGCTGGTGGACGCCCGGCGAGCGCTCTACCAGATCCTCGCCGAGGCCGACGAGCCCGAGACCGCCAGCCAGGACTAACGCACACGCCGTCACCCCTCACCCCTTCTGTGCCCGCCGCTCCCACGTGTGGGAGCGGCGGGCACCGGAGTGAACGATCAGGCGTGGCCGTTGCTGCTCGCGTGGGCCTCGATGGCCAGGGCAACTCGCTCTGGCGTGAGCGGCAGCACGGTCAGGCGAATGCCGGTGGCATCCTCCACGGCGTTCGCAATCGCGGCCGGGGCCGGGATGATCGGCGGCTCGCCGACACCACGCGCACCCATCGGACCCTGCGGGGCCGGCACTTCAATGATGATCGTCTCGATGTTCGGCACATCAGCAGCCGTCAGCTTGCGGTAGTCTAGCAGGCTCGGGTTCATCAGCCGGCCGTCCTCCGCGTACATCAGCCCCTCGGTCAGCGCGAACCCGAGGCTCTGGACCGCGCCTCCCTGAATCTGCCCCACAGCACCCAGCGGGTTGATGAGCTTGCCGACATCCTGGGCTACCACGAAGTCCAGCAGGGTGATCAGCCCAGTGTCCGGGTCAACCTCAATGCGCGCCAACTGGGCCGCGAAGGCCGGTGCCTGGACATCGACGCCGGCCGCGCCGAGTCCGATGATCGGGGCCAGCGCCGAGCCGATGGCCGTTGACTTCTTGGCGATGGCCGAAAGGGTCATCGACTTGCCCGGCACGCCCTGAACGACCACCGAGTCATCGACGATGTCCAGGTCTTCGACGGACGCTTCCATCTCGCTGGCCGCGAGGTTGAGCGTCTTCTGCCGCGCATCCTTCGCCGCTGCGATGACCGCCGTACCGACCGAGTAGGTCGTCTTAGAGCCGGCGCTGAGGCCGGTCCACGGCGAGCTATCGGTGTCGCCCGTCACGATCTTGACCTTCGAAATGTCCACGCCGAACTCGGTCGCGGCCATCATCGCAAGGCCCTGGTTCGTGCCGGCGATGTCCACCGAGCCGGTGAGCACGGTCAGTGTGCCGTTCGTGTCCAGCCGCATGGTGGCCGTGGACGGCTGCGCGCCCGGCACCCAGCCGCCAACGGCGACGCCGGTACCGCGCAAGGGTGCGCCGTTCTTGCCGCCGCTCGCCTGCCACTCCTTGCGATTTTTCCAGAGCGGGTGCTCCATCAGCGCCGCCAGGCACTCTTTCGCACCGTTGATGGCCCACGGCCGGCCGTGGGCCATCAGGTCGCCACCCTTCTGGAGGAAGGCCAGCTTGTACTCGGCCACGTCCAGCCCTAGCTGCCGGGCGATGTGGTCCATGTGCGAGTCGATGACGAACGCCGTCTGCGGGGCCATCGGCGCTCGGTAGGCCGCGATGCTCGGCTTGTGGGTGAGCACCTCGTACGCCGTGACGTGGAAGTTCGGCCACTGGTAGACGCTCGCCAGGAAGACGCCGCTCATCGTCAGCATCGCGCCCGAGTAGGCACCCGCCTCAATGACCGTTTCGGCTTCCAGGGCCAGCGGGGTGCCGTCCTTCTTGACGCCGGTCTTCAGCTTGATGGTGACACTCGGGGCCGGCATGCCAGCCTCAAGCTCCTCACGGCGGGTCATCATGTACTTGACGGGGCGGCCAGTCGCCTTCGAGAGCAGGACGGTGATCGGCTCCGTCAGGGCGCGGATCTTGGCCCCGAAGCCGCCGCCGCACTCCATCGGGATGACCTTGATGAGGCTCTCAGAGATCTCCAACACGTCCGCGATCTCGGCCCGCGTGTTGAACGACCCCTGCGTGCTGGCCCAGACGGTGATCTGCCCGGTCTGGTCGACGTGGGCCATGGCGCCGTGCGTCTCGATGTACCCCTGGTGCACGCTCGGCACGTGGTACGTCTTCTCAAAGATCAGGTCACTCTGCGCGAACGCGGCTGCAAGGTCGCCGCGCTCCAGCTTCGCCGTCTGCGTGACGTTCGGCGCGGCCGGAGCCGTCTCGCTGGCGGTCGCCGCGATGCCCGTGTGCGCCAGGGCCTCGCTGGTGTCGGCCTCGGTGCCCTCGTCCGCGACGCGCGGCGCATCCCAGGCCATCGCCTTGATCGGGTCGATGGAGACTGGCAGCACCTCGTACTCGACTTCAATCAGATCAAGCGCCTCGTCCGCAATCGACAACTCGTCGGCGGCGATCGCGGCGACCGGCTGCCCGAAGAAGACCACGCGGTCAATCGCCATGAGGGCGTGGCCGCGCGTCTTCGCGCCGTGGTGCAGCGTGGGGATGTCCGAAGCGGTCAGCACGGCGCGGACGCCCTTGAGCGCCCTGGCCTTGCTGACATCCAGCTTCTTGATCCTGGCGTGGGCGTGCGGGCTTCGCAGCAGCCGCGCCTGGAGCAGCCCCGGCGGGTTCAGGTCGTCCACGTACATCGTCTTGCCGACGACCTTGTCCGGCGCATCAGCGCGCGGCATCGAGAAGCCAACGCCACGCACATCGCGACTGGTCTTCATGACGGTTGCCATCGGTTAGCCCTCCTTCCCAGCAGCAGCGACTTCGGAGATAGCGGCGACCATCGTGGTGTACCCGGTGCAGCGGCAGAGGTTGCCGGCGATCCCCAGGCGAACCTCCTCCTCGGAGGGGGCCGGGGTGGCCTCCAGCAGGGCGCTGGCCGACATGATCATGCCGGGGATGCAGAAGCCGCACTGGGGGACGCCGTGCTTCACGAACGCGGCCTGCATGGGGTGGAGTTCGCCGCCCTCGGGGGCCAGCCCCTCAATGGTGCGGACACGCCGGCCCCGCACCTGCATCGCCAGCACCAGGCAACTGGCGACCGGTATACCGTCCAGGTGGACGGTGCACGCGCCACAGTCGCCGGTGCCGCATCCCTCTTTCGCGCCGGTGAGGCCGGCGGTCATGCGTAGCGTCTCGAGTAGCGTGTGGTACGGCTGCACGAGAAGCTCCGTCTCCTCCCCGTTCAGCGTGAATGACAGTACCTGCTTCGGCATCGGTTAGTGCGCTCCGTTTCGGCTGGACGAGCGGCCCATGGCGCGCTCGAAGGCGGTCTGGAGGGTGCGGCGGGTCAGCACCTTGACGAGATGCAGGCGGTACTCGGCCGAGCCGCGCTGGTCCGAGATCGGGGTTGCCGCGTTGACGGCCAGCGCCGCCGCCTCGGCGATCAGGTCGGTGGTGATAGCCTTCCCTTCAAGGACGGCCTCGGCATCCGTCGCCCGCACGATGACCGGAGCCACCGCACCCAGTGCGATGCGGGCCTTCGTGCACACGCCATCCTGGATGGTCAACTGCGTCGCGACGCCGACAACGGCGATGTCTAGCTCCCGGCGCGGCGTGTGGCGGAGGTACGTCCCGCCGCTGCCGGCCGGCTGGGCCGGCACCACGATCTCGACTAGCAACTCACCCGACTGCAACGCCGTGCGGCGCACGCCGAGGAAGAAGTCAGAGATCGGGATTTCCCGGCGGCCGTTCGGTCCGGCCACGACCGCGATAGCGTCTAGCGCCACCAGCGGCGGCGACACATCAGCAGATGGCGCGGCGTTGCAGACGTTGCCGCCGACGGTCGCAAGGTTGCGGACCTGATACGAGCCGATGACACCCGCACCCTCGGACACGGCCAGGAAGCCAGCGCGGACCACGTCGGCCAACTCAACGGCACGCGCCGACACGGCCGCCCCGATGTGCAGCGCGCCGTTGCTGTCGGTCTCCAGAATCTTGAGTGCTGGCACACCGCTCAAATCGACGACCGACGCCGGCTTGACGACACCATTCTTCATCTGCGGCAGCAGGTCAGTGCCGCCAGCAACTACCTTGACATCGCCGCCACGTTGTAGGGCGGCGACGCAGTCCTCGACTGTGCTTGGGAGTGCGAGTTCGAACCGTCGCACGCGATGTCCCCTCCTCGGTCAATTGTCCCAGGTGTACTAGGACAATTCGACACTATTCTACGCTGGTCGTCAGCCATGCACGAACGCTGGCAGTACACTGTCGCTGCCTGCGGACTCGGGCGCGCCTCGCGGGGCACCTCGGGCTTCAACATGCTGCCGGAGTCGTGGCGGCCTGCTTGCTCTTGCCAACTATAGTAGCCAGCCGCCCCGGCCGGTTTCGACCTTCCGAACGCACAAGGACGGCGAGATCGGCCGGCCTATCGGATGCGCCCGCGCGTCGTCTACGGCTGGCAGGTCGAGATGCGCGACCCGACCCGCCGGACATTCCCGCCATCTGCCGACGCCGCCATCCACCGGTAACGACGTGGTATCCTCAACGGGTCGTCCCTTCTGCTGCTTCGACGGCAGGGCCACGAGCCGCCAGCAATGGCGGCTCTTCCTGTGTGACACGCGCTGTGTCGCGGTGCCCGCTGACGTTCTGGTAGTCTGTTGCCCGTGGCGGGACGGCCACAGCGCCGGGGAGCGACGCGGCATGGACGGCGGATCAGACAGCGCGGCGGCCGGGCCTGCGGCGTGACGGACCGAGGCACCACCCTACCGATCCTGCGCCACGCCTCGACACTGCCGCTCGGAGTACGAGCCGTCGGCGTGCTGAGCGTCGTCGCCGGCGTGAGCCTGCTGCTCGATCTGCCGGCCGTCGCGTCGCTGACGAGCGTGGCGGCGCTCATCGTGCCGCTGCTGGCGCTGTCGCGGCGGTACTTCAACCCCGGCTCGGCTGTGACGCCGGTGCTGGCAGCCTTCGCGCTGTTCTGGTTCCTGATGCTCCTCATCATCGAGCTGCTGTCGGC
>JBBQBU010000386.1:0-5796 GCA_038318015.1 Chloroflexota bacterium
CGCCCCCCGGCCCAACCCCCCCCCCCCCCCTTCTCCCGCGTTTTGGCGGGGGCCCGCCCTTTACAACACCCCCCGCGGCGGCCCCTCGACCGCCAGCCGGCCCTTCAAGTCGAGCAGCCCCAGGATCGCCAGGAACAGCGCACCGGTCTGCTGGCCGCGCCGGGCAAGAATAACGGCTACCAATAGCGTGACGACGCTGACGACGACGTGCCAGTACCACTGCACATCGGCGGCGCCAATCTGGGAGATCACGGCCAGAATCTGCTCTTGCAGCGGCACCAGCGACCGCACGAACAGCGACGCCACCGTGACCGCCAGCGCCACGCCCGACAGCACCACCACGATCAGCAGCGTGACGGTGTACGAGAGTATCATCGGCAGCGCCAGCCGCTTGGATGTGCTGTCGATGGTGTCACGGTCGGCTAGGGCGTCGGATGGCGGGGCGAGGGCGCGGACGGCCAGCCAGGCGACGCCGGTCAGGATCGGCACCAGCAGCCCGCCCACCAGCGCCGCTACTTGCGCGTCAAACGGTCCGTCCGCGAGCCAGCCGGCGGCCTCGGTCAGCACGCCCCACAGTCGCCAGCCAAGCAGCACCGCCAACAGCACCCACGGTGCCCAGCGCGCCACCCGCACCTCGACGATGCCGGTGATCCAGCCGGCCGCCTTGAAGGTGAACGTTGCCACGTCCATGCCGACCAGCAACAGCAGCGGCATGATGACCATGCTCAGGCCGGCAATCTCAAAGCTTACGCGCATCACCATCAAGGGCATGCCGCTGGTCTGCCACGTCCCGACACCCTGGAACTGGTTCACGGCGTTGTTGGCCGTCACCAACACCAACAGCACGAGCAGTTCGAGCACCCGACGCGGCGGCAGGAACGAGAAGATCAGGAACGCCAGCGGCACCGCCAGAAGCGTCGTCACCCCGACCGCGTAACTGAGGAGGCCGCCGATGCCGCCGCTCACCATTGAGCCGGTCATCGTGAGTGCCCACAGCGCCAGGATACCCAGTTTGATCGACCGACGCGCCCGCAGCGCCCCCGCCAGGATGAACGACCACGCCACGGACAGCAGGAAGAACGACACCGGGATAACGGCCGTGGGCACGAGCCGGCCGCGCCCCGGAATGCCCTGGGTCAGGGCCACCAGCGGGAAGTTCTGCCGCCACCAGTCGCCCTGCAAGATGGCGATGATCACCAGCAGCAGCAGCGCGAACCCGAGCCAAACCAGCGCCCGCAATGGCGATCCCAGCCCGCGCAGATCAAGAATGCCGTCCTTGATGTCGGCCCACACGAAGTCGCGAACGGCATCGAAGGCGAGGCACGCACCGAACCGAACCGCGCCGATAGGCCCGGCCGCCCGAAACACCCGCCGCAGCTTCTCACCAGGCGTCGGCGGCGTCCACTCCTCCCCCTCTCCCGCAAGCGGGAGAGGGGGCCGGGGGGTGCGTGCGTCCTGCGAGGGCCGGGGGGTGAGGGCGTCCTCCTGCGCGCTCACGGCGCGTCCTTCGGCAGTTCCAACCCCACGACGATCAGCCCTGCCGGGAAGATAAGATGATCGCCCACGATCGTCGGACGCTGGGTCAGCCCGGCACCGTTAAGGCTCAGTTCAAGCTCGGTGAGGCGCGCGACTGGCCGGCCGGTCTGGAGGTCCAGCCCGTACAGCCGCGCGTTCTCCAGCATGAACCAGACGGCCCCGCGCTCCACCGTGACCCCCCAGAGTCGGTCCACCGGCGGCGATAACCGCCAGCGCTCATTGCCGTTCTCGGCGTCCAACACTACGACCTTGCCGTGCAGATCGGGTACGACAATCAGGCCACGCTCGACGACGAGGCCTTCAAGCGGCGACATCACCGCGTCTTCCAGGTCAACCTGCCAGCGAACTGCTCCGGTGGCGGCATCGAGGGCGGCGACCATGCCAGTGCTGTTGGCAGCGTTGATGCCAGCGACGTAAAGCGTGTGACCGTCTGGCGAGAGCGCCGGCCCGCCGACCGTGGCACCGCGCATGGCAGCCTGCCAGCGCTGGGTACCGCTTCGCAGATCCCGGGCAGTCGGCGGCGTGCTGGTATACACCGTGTCGGCGCTAGCCGCGACCCCGCCGGCCTGGGCCACGTTCCCGAGCGGTGCCTGCCAGATCAGCGCGCCGGTCGCCAGATCGAGCGCCAGCAGGGAACCACTGCCCTCAGCCGTATTTGCCCACAGGATCGTGTCGCCGGCGACAATAGGCGGCCTGACCGTCGTGCCGGGTGCCGTGGCCTGCCACCTGACCTGCCCGATGCGGAGATCAAGCGCCTGCATGGTGCGGCCGGTGATGACGAGCAAGGTGTCGCCGGCCAGCACCGGATCGACCTGGGCCACCAGAGCATCGCCCGGTAAATCGGTCAGCTTCGCGCCGTTACCGGTGGCCGGGTCCAGCAGGAAGACGCCGCGCAGATAGTCCACCGCGACGGCGCGCCCCTGGTACTCCACGATGGTGTTGCGTAGCTGGCTTGACGCGAATGGCGGGCGGGTGGACTGGCCGGCCCAGGTCATCGACAACGCCGGAATGTCGTCCAGCGGCGGCGCTCCCAGCCGCCGGACGACCGCGCTCATGTCGGCCAGCCAGATGGCGTCGCCGCCTAGGACTGGGCCATACGCAAACGACGGTTCGCTATCGGCAGGGTTACGCGCGGTCCGGGTATCCCACCGGCCGAGCCGCGCGCCGTCCAGGCTGATCCGCTCGACGAGGCCCGCATAGGTCGCCACGATGATGGCATCGTCCACCAGTATCGGCGCGCCGACATAGCGCGTGCCGCCCAGTGCCTAGACGCGCTTACTCGCGGTCCGCGCGGACCGCGAGCAACTCGCCGTCCTGATCCACCACGACCACCCGGTCGCCGGCGACCAGTGGCGCGGTCCGGAGCGACGCCCCCGGCTTCTCTGACCACAACGCCTCGCAGATATCCATGCAGTCGGCTGGCCTGAAGGCGGCCAGCGTGCCGTCGCGGCTCGCCACGTACGCGACGCCGCTGTCCGAGGCCGGCGTGATCGGTGCTTCGACAGCCCCGCCTGCCAACAGCGTCCAGCGCAACGTGCCGGTCGTCGGGTCGATGCCGTAGACGGTCCTGTCGTCCGACCCAACGACGACCACTCCAGCCATAGTGAGCGGCCACGAGACGATGCCGCCCTCGGCCTTGAACGTCCAGCGCGCCCGGCCGGTAGTGGCGTCCAGGCCGTACGCCTTGCCGTCCTCGCTGGCTGCCACCACCAGATCGCCGACGACCAGCGGCCGAGCGGCCACGTTGTCCTTCGTCTCGAACGACCAGAGGAACAGTCCGCGCGTGTCGAGGGCGTAGAGCCGCTTGTCGCTGGCCCCGACGTAGATCCGTCCGGCATCGGCGTCGAACGCGGGCTGCCCGTAGACGGTGCCACCAGGATGGAAGCGCCAGCGAGCGGGAGCGCCCGGAGTTGCAGTCTCAAACGCGACGAGGTCGCCAGCGAAGCCCGCCGCCAGCACGAGCGGCGGGTCGATTGGCAGCCAGGTCGGCAGGATGGTCGCTTCGGAGGTCTCACCGGTCGGCCTGGTGCGACCGAGGCGCGTCAGGTGCCAGCGGTCAGCGTCGGCAGGTATGGGCTGCTCGGTCAGCGTCGGCGCGGCCAGCGGCAAGGGCGCATCCGCGAGCAACTCACCGCTCGCCGCCAGCCAGTAGGTGCGCTGCTTCAGCGTTCCGTCCTCTTCGAGCGTCTGCCCCTCGACCCAGCCGATGCCCTCACAGAACCAGTCGCGCGACAGTGACTCGACCGGAGTAGCCCCAACGCCGATGGCCACGCGCTGCTCTACCTGCAAGCAGTCGGGGAGGCGGCCGGCCGCACCGTCGTACACCTCTTCGGAGATGACACGCCCAGTCCAGGTGTAGCCGCCATTCCCGAGCTTGCCGGCTCCGCTCCAGGTGTCCCCGGCCTCGGCGCTGCTCGGCAGCGTCAGGGCGGGCGGGTCAGCGATGATGTCACGATCCGTCTGCGGATAGTACAGGCCGACGAACCGGTCGCCCTGTTCGTCGCGCGCGAAATACTGCCACGTCTCGGTGACGCTTCCCTCGGCATCCAGTTCGTAGATGCGCGTCTCCTGAATGACGAGGGCTGCGAGCCGTTCGCGTAGCTCATCGTCCGGCACGGCAGTCTCGCCGGGCCGCAGCAGCGACGCCATGAAGCCGTCGCCAATGGCCTTGCGGAGGTCGGTGTAGATGCGTAGGCCCGGAATCAGTCGGGTGTTCTGAGTTGTCCAGCCGCGCACGCTGCCGTCGCCGGCCTCCATGATGATGAGCCGGGCGTCGCCGTCGCGGACCGGCGAGTACCGTGCGAGCCGCTCGCCGCCGGCCGGCCGCTGCCCGAGCCACGGCCAGACGAACGCTGCCGCCACGCCAACGACCACCGCCAGGACCGCGCCGAGCGTCAGCGTCTCACGCAGGGCCAACGCCGCACCGGCCCGCACACGGGTGCTCGCAACGGCCAGCGCCTCAGCCGACAGCGCGGCCCGTCCTGTTGTCCCTTCGAGCGGTCGAGGGGCGCCCGTCTTCGCGGCGGCAGCATCCGACGGTTCCTCGATGGTGTCAGGCTGGGCTGTGGCCCGCGCGTCGAGCCGCCGCAGAAAGGCTGGCAGTGGCTCGTCGTCGTCGGCCAGCAGCGGGAACTCGTGGGCACCGGTCGGCCTGTCCGTCCCGCCATCAGAGGCAGGCGGGACGACCGGTGGGGTGTGTTGCGCGTCGTGTGGGTCGTCTGGCACGGATGGCCTCAGTCTCTCAACGCTGCGGCCGCTCAGCCAGGAGCGCAAGCCGCCTGCCGCCGCACCAGGGCCGGATCGACGCTCTGGGCTTCGTACAACTGCCGGTAGAGGCCGCCACGCGCTAACAGTTCTTCGTGGCTGCCCTGCTCGACGCACTTGCCGCCGTTCAGTACGAGGATGCGGTCAGACACCGCCGCGATGAAGTCCATGTCGTGGCTGATGACCATGCAGGTGCGCTCGCGGGCGTACTCGCGGATGACGCGGGTCAGGCGCACGCGCTGGTCGGCGTCCAGGTTCTCGGTCGGCTCGTCCAGCAGCAGCACTTCGGGCTTGCGGAGCAGGCAGCGCGCCATCGCGATCAGCCGCTTCTGCCCGCCTGACGGCACCTGGACATCGACCACAGTCTCGTACCCCCTGCTCAGGCGAGCCGGGTCGGTGATGACCTCGTGGATGTGCGCCAACTCGCACGCTTCCTCAACCTCGGCGATCGGCCGGGCCACCGCCTGGAACAACTCCCGGAGCAGGCGTGCCCCGGTCCGCTGCCGGGCTTGCACGATGGCGGCGGTGCTCGGCAGTCGGGTCGATCGCGGCACCTTCCCGCCAGCCGGCCCCCACTTCGGCCAGGACGTGCCGCATCGACTCCGATGCCCACAGCCCCATCGCCACCACCAGCGTCACCACCAGATGGGTCGGCAGGCGGCGCCGACGGCGCTGCCGTGTCCCCGTCGCGTCAATCGGGGCCTCGACCGCATCGTCGGGAATCGCCGCTTCCAGGGCCTCCAGCAGCGGTCGATCCCCATGCCCGGCCGGTCCAACGGCCGTGTCCCACGACCACCCGCGTAGCGTCATCGGCTGCCCTCCCGCTCAACGTGACCGGAAAGACTACCTCAGATCACGCTAACTTACTGGTATTGCCCCTAAGCTTGAAACTCATGGATCGAACGTCAATCTGACCAATTGAGACGCTTCCGCGCCATTAACACTTCCTCTTTTGTCACCTCGTTTGTGGTAGAATCTCGAAAACAGTTCGGGTTC
>JBBQBU010000387.1:0-5791 GCA_038318015.1 Chloroflexota bacterium
GAGGGGGCCAGGGGGTGAGGGCCTTGGGAGAGGGGGCCAGGGGGTGAGGGCCTTGGGAGAGGGGGCCACGGGGTGAGGGCTCACCTGCCCCGCGCGTTAACCTCGGCGGCGGCGTCCTCCTCCATCTGCGCCAGCTTGCGGACCCGCCGACGAAAATGCTCCTCCGTCGAGAACGCGGCCCCGAGGTACGCCTTCAGCAGGTCGAACGCGAGTTTGCCCCCGACGATCTGAGCGCCCAGACACAGGATGTTTGCGTCGTCATGCTCGACGCACTGATGCGCGGAGTAGACATCGTGGCAGAGCGCGGCCCGAATGCCCGGCAACTTGTTCGCCGCCATCGTCGCGCCGATGCCCGTACCGCAGACCATGATGCCCCGGTCCGCTTTACCCGTCCGCACCGGGTCGCAGACCAGCCGCGCAACGTCCGGGAAATCAACCGACACGCCCGCGTGGGTGCCGACATCCTCGACCTCGTGACCCCACGCCTGAAGCTGCTCGATGACCGGCCCCTTCAGCGGCAAGCCTGCCAGGTCCGCACCAATGATGATCCGCATCGCCACAACCCCTCCTGCACATGCTGTGCAGATGGGTAGCATCTGCCGCCAATGATCCGCCAGCCTGACATGTGCGTACGCTTGGCGAGGGCGGCTGTTGACAGGGCGCGGGCGGCCCAGATCATGCACCAACGCCGAACGCTGCACGACCCCGGCCAGACAGAACACGCACCCACGGTCTGAATAGGACGACGATACAATCAGCACCGATGCATACTTGCATCAGCATGCTGGTGCATCGATCATTGACGCGCGAGGGAGCACGGTGTCACCACGGTCGTTTGTCCTGCTTCTCTGGGCTTGCGTGCTCGCCAGTGCGTCAGTGCTCGGCGTCGGCGGGAGTGCGCCCGGCACGGTGACCGACCGGACCGCAGCGGCCCCGCTCGCCGCGCCGGACAACTCGATTGTCCTGCAACCGTTCCTGTCCGGCCTGACGCTGCCCGTTCTTGTCACGCATGCGGGCGACGCCTCTGGTCGCCTGTTCGTCCTCGAAAAGGACGGGCGGGTCAAGGTCGTCAGGAACGGCGTCGTCAACACCACGCCGCTGCTGGACATCTCGGCGCTCGTCCTCAGCACCGGTGAGCAGGGCCTCTTGGGGCTGGCGTTCCATCCGCAATTCGAGACGAACGGCCGCTTCTTCGTCTACTACACCGCCAAGCCGCCGCCGGCCGCCGGGAACAACACCGTCGCCGAGTATGTCGTCTCGCCGCCGAGCAGCGACGTCGCCAACCCGGGAGCCGTCCGCACGCTGCTGAACCTCGTGGATCGCGAGACGAACCACAATGGCGGCAACATGAACTTCGGGCCGGACGGCTACCTGTACATCGGGACTGGCGACGAAGGCAGCGGCGGCGACCCGTACGAGAACGCCCAGAATCCGCAATCGCTGTTCGGCAAGTTGCTCAGGCTAGACGTGGACAACGGCGGCAATCCGCTACCGGACCCGTTCACGTACAGCATCCCACCTACCAACCCGTTCGTCGGGAACGCGGCGTACCGGCCGGAAATCTGGGCACTCGGGCTGCGGAATCCGTGGCGCTGGAGCTTTGACCGTCAGACCGGCGACATCTTCATCGGGGACGTCGGGCAAGGTGCCTGGGAGGAGATTGACTTTCTGCCGAGCGGCGTGGGCGGCCTCAACCTCGGGTGGGACGACCGCGAGGGGGCGCACTGCTACGAGCCAGCGACCGGCTGCCTGACAGGCGGCCGCACCGACCCGATTCTTGAATACAGCCGAGCCTCGAACGGCAGCGGCTGCGCCTCGATCACCGGGGGCTACCGGTACCGGGGCAGCCTGCATCCGGCCCTTCAGGGGGCGTACTTCTACGCCGACTATTGCTCCGGCCGCATCTGGAAGGGCATGTCCAACAACGGCTCACCGGCGACCTGGACGGCCATTGAGGCTTTCCAGCACGCGCCGTTCACTATCAGCAGCTTCGGCGAGGACGAGAGCGGCGAGCTGTACATCGCCTCCTTCGCTGGCACGATTCTGAAGATCGCATCGGCCCCGCCGACCGCGACGCCGACCTTCACCCTGACCCCCACGATCACGCCGACCCCGACCATCACCCCGACGCCGACGCCGCCGCCGTGCTCGGTGCGCCCGCCTGTCGCCATCCAGAGTACGCGGGTGAACGCCAACACGATGACGGTATTCGTGCAGAGCCAGAACAGCGCGACGATGACGAATAACGCCGTGCTGAGCGTGACGTTTACGAGCGTGACCAACGCCCTGGTGACGATGGGCAATCAGGTGGACCGCGCAACGCCGTTCACGTTCACGCCGCCGCCCAATACCACCGTTACCCAGTTCACCATCAAGCGCGGCAACCTGACGCAGCCGATGCACGTCAACCTGGCCGTCACCGACCGGTGCGGCGCGTGGTCGTCGTTCGCAGGGGCCGGCACCGGCCTCTAGCGACGCGGTTGCTGGCCTGTTCCCCAGGCAGGTGCCGCATACTTCCTGTACCGCCCACAGTGCGGTGTGCTCATCGGTTCGGGGGAACGGTGAAAACGGGAACAAGCATGACACATGGGGCGTTCGCTCGGGTCCGACGCGCATCGGCCGGCATGCGTGCCGTCGCACTGACGGTTGCGCTGATCGTTGGCGTGGTCGCAGGCAGCCTGCCGCCGGGCAGCAGTCGGTCGGTTGCCGCCGCCGGTACGCCGCTCCGACAGGTGGACTGGCAACAGACGCTTGCCAGCGAGCCGCGCATCACGATTGATCCGGGCGCGTTCCCGATTCCAGGCATCACAGGGCCGTACGTGCGGATCGCGCCGCAGTCGCTGGGTGCGGACTCCCTGGAGGGGTACGCACTCATCGAGGATGCCGCCTTCGCCGACCTGGACAGCGACGGTGCCGAGGAAGCGATCATTCCGGTCGCGTCAGGGGGTACGGCTGGCCTCCTCGGCATCATGCTGTACCACGAGGATGCGTCGGGGCCACGGCTCGTACTCGTTGAGACAGGTTACAAGATGAGCTTCACCATCGAAGGCAGCCGGCTCGTCATCTACCAGCCGAACTACATCGGCTTCGAGCCGAACTGCTGCCCAAGCTCGATGACGCGGACCACCACCACGCTGCAAGGCAACAGCCTGGTGCCGTGGGCCACCGAGATCGAGCCGAACGACGTGCAGGAGATGACCGTCTCGGCGTTCTACCGGGCGCTCTCTGACCGCCAGTACGACGCGGCGTATGGATTCCTCTCACCGACGTATCAGGCGAACAACCCGTTTGAGCAGTGGAAGGCCGGCTACGCGACGACGCAGAGCATCGAGGTCGAGACGGCAACCGGCGCAGCACCAACCGAGGTACTGATAGAGCTGACAGCCGTGGACCGGCGGTCTGGCGGCGGCACCGTCACGCAGCGGTTCCGCGGCAGTTGGGCGCTGGTCTGGAGCGGCGACCAGAAGCGCTGGCTGCTGGATCGACCGCGCATCCAGCAGGCGTAGCCAACCACCGAGCAGAGGGCCGCCGGTGTGCCCAAATCGGGCGGCAAACTGCGAGCGGCTGACGGCCGACCACCAACTGCCCGCCGTCAACGTCGTTGCAATATTGCAACTACTACTGTCATTCTACGCTTGGGCAGGACCTCACGCTTCCGATCCGGTCAGCGTGAGATCCTTCGCTGCACTCCCTCGAAAATGACGGCGGGTGGCCTGAAACCCTCACCATCCACCATGGCCCCCCCTCAGCCTACGGCGGGATCCCCGTGTCGCAAGCGAGACTGGGGGAGTCCCACGGCCACAGCGACGTTTTCATCGTCCGTGGTGCCCCAACGGGGCATGGGAACCTCACGATGATTTGGATCAACCAGGCCGGCGGACGACGCCTACTTCTTGGGCGGTGCCTGCACCAATTCGATACGCACATCGACGGGAGCCTTCAGGAAAGCGATCTTGCTGCCATTCGCGTTCTCGTGCGGGCCTTCCAGGAAGGTCGCGCCGAGGCCTTCCAGCCGCTTGATCTCCGCCTCGATGTCTTCCGTGTCGAAGCCGAAATGCTCAAGGCCGATGTGCGGGTTCGCGTCGCCGGAGCCGAGCGTTTCGCCCGTGCGCGGCCCGGAGATGTTGACGGCCATGCCGCCATCTTCGCTCAGGCAGCGGATGAACCGGTCGCCGAAGTGGCGCGTCTCGTCGCCGGCGATGGTGAAGTTGAACGCCTTGACGTACCAGGCCGCTGTCTGCTCCGGGTCGTTCGACTTCAAGTGAATGTGGTTGATGCGGTATGCCATCGTGCTCTCCCAGAAGCGTGGTGTACTCGCCCCATGCCAGCCGGCCGAGGCCACGCCTGCGGGGAACGGTAGGGGATGCGGGCCGGTGCGTCAAGGCGACGGGCGCCCAACTCGACGGCCATCGTCGGGAGACGCCCGCAGACCTATCCTCGTCTCCTCGCCCTCGCAGTTCGTCGCGCGCGGGCCGCCGGGGTACACTGCCGAACAACAGACCGCAGCAGCGTTCGGGTGAGCCGGCCCGACAGGCAAGGGAGCACCGCACTATGACCACGACCACGCGACAGTCCGTGAGCACCGACCTTCTCGGCCTCCCGTATCGGTCCCAACGCAGCCCGGTGATGGCTGTCAACGGCGTCGTCGCGACCAGCCAGCCGCTTGCGGCGCAGGCAGGACTGTCGATGCTCCAGCAGGGCGGCAGCGCCGTCGATGCGGCCCTGGCGACGGCTATTGCGCTGACCGTGGTCGAGCCAACATCGAACGGCATCGGCGGCGACGTGTTCTCATTGGTCTGGGACGGCACAACCCTGCACGGCCTGAACGGCTCCGGCCGCGCACCAGCCGCCACCACCGCAGACGCCATCCGCGCCGCTGGCCACACCGAGATGCCAAGCAAGGGCTGGTGGCCGATCACCGTGCCCGGTGCGCCGCGCGCCTGGGCCGATCTGCACGCCCGCTTCGGCAAGCTGCCCTTCGAAAAGCTCTTCGAGCCAGCCATCAACTACGCGCGCCACGGCTACTTCGTCTCGCCCATCATCTCGAAGCTGTGGGAGAGTGCGGCCACCAAAGGGTTCGCCGGGCTGACCGCCCCCGAGTTCAAGCCGTGGTTCGACACCTACACGTTCGATGGCCGCGCCCCGCGCGCCGGCGAACGCTGGAGCAGCGAGGGCCACGCCAGCACTCTGGAGCAGATCGCCGCCAGCAAGTCAAAGACGTTCTACGAGGGCGACATCGCCCGACAGATCGCGGCGTTCGCGGCACAGACGGGCGGCCCCATGACAGAAGCCGACCTTGCGGCGCATAAGAGCCAGTGGGTCGAGCCGATCCGCACCAGTTACCGGGGCTACGAAGTCTGCGAGATTCCGCCGAACGGCCAGGGCATCGCCGCACTGATGGCGCTGAACATCACCGAAGGCTTCGACATGACGAAGCTCTCGCGTGAATCCATCGAAGCGTACCACCTGCAGATCGAGGCGCTGAAGCTGAGCTTGACCGACGCCATAGCGTACGTCGGCGACATGGACCATGTGGACGTGCCGGTCAAGGGGCTGCTTGACAAGGAGTACGCCTCACAGCGCGGGTCGCTGATCGGTGAGCGTGCCATTGATCCGACCGTCGGCAAGCCGAAGGCCGGCGGGACCATCTACCTGTGCGCCGCCGACGGGTAATTGTCCAACTTGAGCAGATAACCAGAGATCAAGTTTCAGTTGATGTCGTTCTCTCAGATATTTTTCTATTCGTCCGACTATCATGAAAGCTTTCAGAACATCCTGCTCACGCTCTGTA
>JBBQBU010000388.1:0-5788 GCA_038318015.1 Chloroflexota bacterium
CTAACCAAGAAGCGGCCCGTCGGATGAGATCGTCCTCGCGCACTGACTAGGAAGAGTGTGCTGGAAACGTCGTGGCCGAAAGTGCCGTGTGAGCACGGATTCGACCCTGGATTGACGCTAACTTACTGGTATTGCGTCTAGAACCCATCACCCACGCTCAGTAGCGGCCCGTCCGCAGTTCCAGCGGCACCTCGATCAGCGTGGACTCGCTGCCGGCCAGCGCCGTCCGCAGCGCGTCGCCAATGCCCGCCGGCGTGTCGGCCCGAATGCCGCGCATCCCGAACGCATCGGCCAGTTTCATGAAGTCCGGGTTCACCAGTTCGTGCCCGATGGGCGCGCCGTACCCCTCAATCAGGTTGTCGCGGACCGCGCCGTAGCAGTCGTCGTTGCAGACGATGAACGTGACCTTCAACCCGTAGAGCCGCATCGTCGCAAGCTCCTGCGGGTTGTAGAGGGCAGCGCCGTCCCCCGCGATGCAGACCACCTCACGGTTCGGCTCGGCCAGCTTCGCGCCGATGCCGCCGGGGAAGCCATACCCGAGCGTGCCGCTGCCGTTGCCCCACCCGAAGCGGTACGAGCGCCCCTCGTACGCCTTCAGCAGCCGGAAGATCCAGAGGCCGACCATGCTGTCGGTGAAGAACAGGACATCGCGCGGCAGCGCCTCCTGCATGTTGCGGAAGAAGTCCAGCGCCCAGGGCACCCGCCCCTCAGCGTAGCGCCAGGGTGCCTCGCGCACGGCGTCGAGGGCCGCCGTCGGGAAGGCCGGCTGCTGGCGCGGCTTGACTAGCTCCGCCAGATCATTCAAGGCGTCCCCAACGTGGCCGGTCAGCGTCAGGCGGGCCGGCGGCTGCTCCGCATCCTGCGGTGCGGCGTCCCAGTCCAGGTGGATAAGCTGCTGCCCGATCTGCTCGGGCGACCGCTTGCCAGTGGCCGCGTGCTCGCGCGGGCCAATCGCCAGCACCACGTCGGCGTCGCGCAGCAGATCTTCGGCAATCGACGTGGGGCTCCAGGTGTACCCGAGCGCCAACGGATGATCTTCCGGCAGTGCGCCTTTGGCGTTCCGGTCCACGAAGACCGGCGCTTGCAGTTTCTCGGCCAGTTGGAGCAGCGCCGCTTCGGCCCCGGCCGCGACAATCGGCCGTCCTGCCACGATGACCGGTCGCTGTGCCTTCGAGAGTAGACTTGCGGCCTCGTCCAGCGTGCCCGCATCGACGGCGGCGTGCTTGGACCGGCCTGGCAGCGCCCCGTCGCGCTCGGCCGGCCCGACCAGGACGCGCTGCGGGATCTCCAGCACGGCGCCACCCGGCCGCCCCGTCTCCAGCAGGTCCATCAGGCGGTTGAACGCCGGGCGAATCTCCTCAGCGGTGTTCGCCTGAGCGTAGTGCAGCGCGACGGCGTTCGCCACGTCGCGGTGCATCGGGTCGTGCTCCAGAATGAACAGCATCCGCTCGCCGTCTTCGGTCGCCTGCCAGACGCCCGTAGACGAGTTGGTAAAGCCGCACTCAGGCACGCTCGTCGCGACGGCCACGCGGTTCGTCACCCACGACCACGCATCGGCCATGAACGAGACGCCCTGCTCGTTGCGCCCGATGATCGGCTTGACCGTGGACCCCTTCGTCAGTGCGCCGTAGATCGGGTACGCGCCGTGGCCCGGCACGCCGAACAGGTACTCCACGCCCCGCTCTTCAAGCGCAGCCACCACTGCACCAGCACCCGTGCGCGCCGTCTCCGTCACGTCGTCCTCCGCATAGTCGCCCTGGAACGTGCCCGAGATCATGCCGGAAGCCGGCTGCCGGCGCAATCCGATGGGTGAGATCATGACGGGAGCCGGGAGATAGCGGTCCCCTGGTTAGAACCTCATCGCGTATATGGTATTGTTGCTTACATTATCGCTACATCGAAAACAAGCAGGTACCGATTTGTAGCGCTGCCGACATCCGGCCAGCGGCTCCCGCTCGATGAGCTTGCTGATCGGCTCCCAGAGGGGCGCCTCGGCCATGTAGCTCAGCGCCTTTGAGAGCGGCTGCACGTACACGCCCACCAGTTGATTGATCGCCTCAAAGAAGGCGGCCCCGCCGAGGAGCTGGTCGGCCGTGAAGACGCGCCGCCCCTGCTCGAAGCGCAAACGGTGTACGAGGTCGTACGATGCTTCGCTCGGGGTCGGCTCGACGATCACCACGGCCATGTCGGCTGGTGCCTGTTCAAGCACCGCTGCAAGCCCGCTGGTCGTAGCCGCCTGCACTGACCGCCCGGTCGTCCTCAGCGCGTCGGCCAACAACGCCGCTTCGTCGCCACTGCCGACCACCAACACCCGCTGACCAAGTTCCTCGATGCCGGGCTGTCCCCGCCCCACCAGCAACCCCACTGACGACGGCTCCAGCGTGCGGACGCTCTCGTGGAGCGGGCGGGCGTCGCGGCCCAGCGCCTGCCGCTCATGCTGGAGCTGTCCACGCGCCATCGCTTCGTGGCGGTCCCGGCGGACCACGGCGAGGTTGAGCTTGCTCAGCACGTCGTTGACGGTACGGGCAACGCGCTTCCGAATCTGAGCCATCTGGTCGCGAATCCTTCGGCGAGCCACGACACAGGACGTAGCGGCCCACACAAGATGCATCGATACCCCAGGACACCTGTCGCCAGGAGAGGACGGGGCCGAATGGTCGCACCCGCTCTCCCATCGGCGCAAGGGGGCCATCAGCGCCAGCGCCGCGCAGCCCCCGAGGGCAACGCCGGCCACCCCCGGGTGTGGCGTCGGCGTACCGGGGGGGCCAGTGGTGGGCATCGGCGCGGCTAGATCGGGCGCAGCAGTCGAGCCAGTGCCGCTGCTGTCTCGGCTGCCGCCGCCAGGAGCGCGGCGCGTTGGGCCTGCGCCCCACCGACGTTGTCCATGTGGCGTGCCCAGGTCACGGCATCAACGGCCCCGGCCTGCGACGGCAGGAAGACGTCAAGGTCGCCGAGCAGCCCGATGCGCGTCACAACTGCCGGCGTGGCCCCCGCGACCGGGCCGGTCCCGGTGACGGCATCGGCCAGGTCAGCGCCCGTGTACGTCGTGACGGTCAGCGTGGCCGCATCCCCGAGCGCCGCCGCAAGCTGCCCGCCGAGCCGCTCCAGGGCCGCCCCGATCTGCGTGCGGACCTGTTCCAGGCTGTCCAGGCCCGGCCGCCCGAACTCGACGAGAGGCTCGCCCTCACCCCCCAACCCCCTCTCCCGCTTGCGGGAGAGGGGGAGCACGGGCGGGGTGCTTGAAGGATCGGGGGACCGGGGGGTGAGGGTTATCGGCACGTCGTCGGCAGGTGACGCGACGGCGGGAGGCCGCACCAGCCGCACGGCCGGGTCGCCAATCACCGCGTAGCCCCGCGCGTCGTTATTGGCCGTCCAGAGGGCCACCAGCCCCTGCTGGTCCACCGGCAGCCCGAACGACACGCGCTCCAGTTGTTCGCCGAGGGTTGTCGCGCACTCGGCATACCGCTGGTTCAGCGCCTCAAGCGCCGCCCCAAGCGGGTAGCCGTCGATCAGCAGCAACAGCGCGTCCTCGAAGGCGGCGATCTGCTCGACGCGCCGGCCGCCCCACAAGAACGAGCAGCCCCAGGCCCGTTCGACGTGCCCGACGACGGCCAGCGCGCCGCCGGCCGGGTGCCCGAGCAGCCGCTGCGGCAACCCCGCCAGGAAGGCATGTGGCGCGATCTCGGCCGGCGGGGCTGCCGTCGTCCCGGCCGTTGCCGTTGCTGCCCCGTTCATTCGGGCGCGGTGCGCGAACTCGTCGAAGCGGGGTGTGCCCGCGCCGTAGCAGGCGAAGTGAAACGCGACGAGGCCGCGTAGCGCCGCGTCATCTGGGATGTCGCGGGCGGCAAGGTAGTGGTCCCGCGAGAGCGGCTGTCCGGCCGGCGTGCCGAACGGCCCCGGCCAGTCGCCGCAGAGCAGCGCCCCCTGGTCCGACAGTTGGCGCGGGTCGCCGTTGTTGAAGCCGACGCCGTGGCTGGCCGTGAACAGCAGGTCCGGCGTCTCCGCGCCGCCCAGCAAGGATGCCAACTGCGCCTTGCTCGCCGCCGGTCCGTCGATGGTCTGGACGGCCCAGGCAGGCCGCTGTCTGGCGACGTTCTGCGCCAGCGGTCCCACGAGGTAGCGCGCACTGAGCGCCGTCGCCTGGTCGCCGGGATTCCGCACGCCGAAGAAGGTCGCCCGGCGCGGGCCGGCCGGCGGCGCGGGCGGAGCCGTCTCCGCTGTCACAATGGTGCGAGCGTAGTCGGCGTACTCCTGCACGGTGGCAAAGTGAATGCGCCCAACTGCGTGCGGCACGTCCAGTTGCGCCTGGAAGACGTACGGGATCGCCTCGGGATCGCCCACGATGAGCAGGTAGTAGGGGATGCGGTCGGGGTCCACCGGGCCGGGCGCGGAGCCGTGTCGGGTGATGAACTGGTTCTTGGTCTCGCCGGGGCGGTAGCCGTCCGGCCCGATGAACTCGCGGTACCGTCCCTCCGCGACGCGGGCAGCCTGGGCGCGGCGGTGGTCCAGCAGCGGGCGCAGCGCCGCGCGGATCGCCGGGTCGGCATCCCGCGCGAAGATGACGCCCCAGCCGGCTTGGGCAAGGTCGCGCTCGTCCACGCCGACCCGCGCGGCAAAGCTCGGTTCGCCGTCCTGCATCCGGGCCTGAAGGTCGGCGGTGTGTTCGGGATCGACGGCGGGGCGGGCGGTGATCTCCGCGAACAGTTCTGCAACCGTCTCGGGCGGCAACAGGTACTCGCCGGTCGAGCCGTTGACGCCGTTGAAGGTCAGCCGGCCGTCTTCGATCGGCTCGTCGGCATTAAGGTCGAGCGGCGCACCGGGGTCCAGCGGCGGCGCGCTCATGTGGTGCCCCCGCTGGCTCCCGCTGCGGCCCACACCGCGTGCGCCACCGCCGGCCGGCTGATGTCGCTGTGCGCGCCACTGGGCGGGCCGCCCTCACTGATGATCTGGCTGCACTCCAGGTTGTAGACGGTGCCCGGCTGGAGGTCGTACGCCTCCGAGACGGGGCCAAGCTCGCGGTCTACGATCTGGAGGCCCGGCCCGCGCATCCCGAACGCGCCAGACGCGCCGTACTTCGGCGGGCTGGCCGGGTCGAAGCTGACCTGATCCCCGAACAGTCCGGCCACCCCCGCCGCCTTCGGGTAGAGCGCGCCGACCGCCGTGTCGTGCATGCTGATGGTGACGACGATGGGGCCGGCCACCTTGCCACTTTCGGCAATGGAGCGGAAGTGCCCGCGCTGGCCCGGTGCCGGCGGAATGTCCGTGCAGTACGACCAGAGCGACAGCGCCCCCTGCACCAGCACCAGGGAACTGACAGGGCGGGGCAACGGCGGCGAACCTTCTGGGCCGGCCACCGCCGCTGACACGACGATGCAGCCGAAGCTGTGGCCCATCAGGTGAAAGCGCACGTCGCGTACGGTCGGGTCGCCAGCGGCCGTCTGGAGCGCCCGCAACAGCCCGTGGATGCCGCGTTCTCCGACAACACGGGCGCGCCCCTTCATCTGCCAGAACGACAACAGCCGCAGCGGCTCAAGGACGGCGTTGCGGAAGCCGTCAAAGCTGACCTCTTCCGCCTGCGCCGACTGGTAGATCGCCTCGGCATTGAATGGCTCGCGGTCGTCGCCGGGCGCGGCAGCCGGGCCATCATCCCCGAGGCCGGTTTCGCGGTTGAGTGTGGCGTAGGCTTCTTGCACGTCAGGCGGCAGCGTCGGCGGCGACGGGTCTTCAAAGGCCGCCTGGAAGATGACGCGGAGCGCCGCGCGAGCGGCCGGTGTATCGGCGGTACGGG
>JBBQBU010000389.1:0-5787 GCA_038318015.1 Chloroflexota bacterium
CACGCTGTTCCGCCAGGCAGATGGCGGCTACGGCTACCGTCAGTATCGCTGCACGACACCCGGCGAACTGGCCCGGACCGGCTGCGAAGGCGGCGAAGCGACCTGGGTAATGGACCAGACGCGAGACGGCGCAGCCCAAGCGTGGATGCAGCATCTGCAAGGGGCCATCGCCCGCCGCGTCGCCCAGCAGCCGCAGCCCACAAATCAGACCACACCCCAGTTACAGCCGCTGGAGGCGTCGCGCTAGCCGCGCCTATCAGGCGTCACTATCCAGCCCGAACGGCACCACGCTGACCCGCAGTTACCGCGTCAAGGCTTCAAGCGCCAGGGGCCGGGGCGCGCAGGGGTACACGTACAATGCACCAGCGTTTCACCAGCATCAGGCATTGGAGCCTCTCATGCAGCGCATCGCCTTCACCATCAACCTTAGCCCCGCCGCCGACCCTGCGGAGTACAAGCGCCGCCATGACGACATCTGGCCGGAGATGGTCGCGGCGCTGCGTGGGGCCGGCATCCGCAACTACAACATCTTCCTGCACAATTCGACCCTGTTCGCGGCCTTCGAAACGGACGACTTCGACAAGACGAGGCAGATACTTGCCCAGGACGCGACCAACGCACGTTGGCAAGAGTACATGCGCGACATGATCGGGTTTGACCTTGACCCCGCGACCGGCTTCCCGAAGCTACTGCCGCAGATGTTCCACATGGACTGACCAGCCTGCGTCGGGCGGAGTCCCGTTCACGCCCTCCGGTCACCCCTCGGATTCTTCGAGGGTACGAAGCGCCTCAAGCCAGAGTTCCTTTGGCGCGAGGCGGACGGCTGCCACCAGCCCAAGCTGCTCCAGCATCGCCGCCAGCATCCCGACTCGCGCACGCTCCGTCCCGAAAAGCTTGCCGTCAAGTAGCTCCATCTTCTCCGGCAGCAATGAACCTAGTGCGTAGTAGTCGTCCACGGTCCAACGCTGCCCTTCCAGCCCAATCGGCCGGGGATACGGCAGAGGCCGGTCGTACTCCTGATCGTCACGTTCATCGTCGTGCATCCAGGGTGCTCCCCAATGGTCTTGACGTAGCCGGCTGGCCGGCCAGTTAGGCAAGTGCGCCGCCGTGCCGGAGGGCCTCCGCGATGGCCAGTGGGATTTCTGGTAGTGCGCCGACCCCCGCCCCAGCCTCAATCGTGCAGCCTCAGAGCGTGGCGGCCAGCGTGCGAATCTGCTGGCTGGCCCCGCTGGAGACGGGGACGCCGTGCCCGAAGCAGGCCGCGTCGAACGTCAGCGCCGCCTGCTTCTGCGCCGACCGGATTGCCTCGGCCCGGTCGATGTTGAACACGCCCAGGATGACGCTACCCTCGTACTCGGCCAGCGTGTCGCCAGTGAACAGCACGCGTGGCCCTGGCCCTGGCGTCAACAGGACGATGCTGCCCGGCGTGTGGCCCGGCACACTCACGATCATTCCACCGCCGAGCGTCAGGTCACCGTTCTCGACTTCCCGATCCACAAAGACGGAAGCGGCGAGCGGCACCAGCGGCGTCACTGCATCAAAGATCGGCCGCTCAAACTCCGTGAGGACCGGCGGCGTCTGCGGCTGCTCGCCACGGATCACTGGCGCGTCGGCTCGGTGTGCCACCACCTGCGCCCCGGTGGCAGCCGCTAGATCGGCGGCGCCTCCGCGATGGTCGTCGTGGTAGTGGGTCAGTACGATCTCGCGGACATCGCGCGGCTGCCGGCCGATGCCGACAACAGCCTCGACAATCGCCCCGGCCGACCCGGCGACGCTGCTGTCAATGACGGTCAGGCCGTCGCCCCAGTCCCAGAGGTAGACCTGTCCAATCGGAAACGGCAGGAGATGGACACCCGGCACGACGAGAATTGGCTGCATGATGACCGCCCTTCGTCAGCATGATTCGGCAGGGTGCTGAAGAGTGCGGCACCCTGCCGATAGGTCATGCCAGATACGCGCGGCTCGCGGCGAAATGCTCAGGGCCGCGCGCCGTGGCGGACGTTACCTAGCTCTTCATGCGAATCAGCACCTTCCCGGCCGCCGCGTCCGCTGACTCCAGCAGGTGGAACGCATCGGCGGTCTGCGATAACGGCAACTCGTGGGTGACGATGCCGCTCAAGTTCAGCTTCTTCTCTTCCAGCAGTTTGATCGTCGCGTCAAAGTCCTGCCGCTGGTACATCTGCACGCCGATCAGTTGACGCTCGGCGCGCTGCACTTGGGCCATCGGCAGTTGGACGTACTGCGGGAAGATCGCCGTCAGGATGATCGACGCGCCACGCCGGGTCAGCCGCAGGGCCATCAGCAGTGACGCCTCACGGCCGGCGCAATCAAATGCCACGTCCAGGCCGCGCGGATACGCCGCCTTCACGCTGTCCTCGGCACCCTCGGCCAGCGGATCGATCACCAGATCAGCGCCCTGAGCGTGGGCAAGCTCGCGCCGGGCCGCGCTGATGTCGCTGACAATGACCGGTCCGGCACCCATCGCCTTGAGGCAGGCCACCAGCACCAGCCCGACCGGCCCGGCCCCTGCCACCAGACATGACTTGCCGGCCACGTCGCCGTACCGCTGGATCGTGTGCATGCCG
Source organism: Chloroflexota bacterium (assembly GCA_038318015.1). GTDB lineage: Bacteria > Chloroflexota > UBA6077 > UBA6077 > JACCZL01 > JADZEM01. Next base: position 2,586 of record JBBQBU010000389.1, read on the forward strand.
ACTGCGCCAACCTCGATCAGCGTCGCCTGGTCGTCGGGAATCCAGTCCGGGATGATGAGGAACTGCTCAGCCGGCAGCACCAGTTCCTCGGCCAGCGCGCCGGGGATGTGCCCGCCGATCACCTTGAGCTGCTCGCACCAGTTGTAGTGCCCTTCAAGGCAGGCTTCGCACTCGCCGCAGCCGCGCCCGGCCATCCCGATGACCCGGTCGCCCGGCTTTAGGTCGGTGACACCCTCGCCAACTTCCATGACGTGGCCTACAAACTCGTGGCCCATCACGAGCGGCGGGCGCAAGACCGGGTGGCTGCCATCGTACATGTGCAGATCCGACCCGCAAATACCACAGGCCGTAATCGACACGCGAGCCTCGCCGGCCGCGAGCGGCGCGGACGGGACCGACTCGATGTCAATCTGCTTGATCGCGCTCAACAGGGCGCGCTGCATCGCATACTCCTTCGCACGTGGCGCGGCGGCTACCGCCGGCCTGGGATCTCTGACCGCAGCCGGCCCAACTCTGGGCCGGAAGGCTTGCCACCGGTCAGCGCCGGCTTCCCGCATGGGGCCGCCGTCCCCGGCGACCAGATGAAGCGTACCGCGCCGCCGGCCGCCGAGCAATGCAGCAGCCAGCGTCGTGGGTTGAATTGCCCGGCCGACGCTGCATCAGGGCGTCGGCGAGAACGTCACCGCATCGAAGGCACTGACGTTCCAGGGGTTCGCGGCTTCCTGGTCGTGCGCCAGGAACACCGTCACACGGTCGGCGGCAGCCGTAGCCGTGACGGACACCGTCTGCCAGGTGCCGCCCGTCTCAGTCGCGGCCGACCAGACGATGCCGTCCGCGTGCGGATCGGTGCCGCCGGCCGGGTCGATGCCGACGCGGCTGCCGTTCGGTACCGCGCCGTCTCGGTAGGTCAGCACCGACGCCGATGCGGTGACCGCTGTCCCCGCCTGCACGCTGACCGTCTGGAAAATCCCGCCGTCCTTCGCCCCGCAGTTGACGGCCGTCCCAAGGAAGCGCGCGCCGTCTCGTGACGGAATGTCGAAAAACCAGGGGCCGGTTTGGACGCCGTCCACGTCGCCCCAGCGGGTCCAGCCGGACAGATCGCCGCCCTCAAAATCGACATTTCGCAAAGTATTGGCGAGTTGGGACGGCAGCGCCAACGTGGCCGCCGCTTGCTGGCCCGCCATGACGGTGACGGGCGGGTGCGCGGCCTCGACGTAGCCATCCTTCTCGGCAGTCAGCCCATAGGTGCCGGGCTGGGCCAGCAGCAGGAACGACCCGTCTGGCAGGCTCGTCGCGCGGTAGCCGCCGGGCTGCGCCACGATCTCGACCTCGGCCAGCGGTGCACCGCGATCATCTTGCGCCCGGCCTGCCACCACCCCGACGCCTGGCAGCAGCCCGGCGTACTGCAACCGTGGCTGCGTCGGGTAGCCGTGTACGGTTGTCTCGCTGGAGGGGTGGACCCAGTCGAAGGTGCGCCAGGAACCGTACCAGCCGGAAAGCTGGAACGGCGTGACGGCCTTGACCTCGGGCCAGCGCGGCCAGTGCTCAGTCAGCGCCTCGCGGATGTAATTCGCGCGAAGCTCCTCGGAGATGGCCGGGTACTCGCCGTGGTAGCCGTCGCCAAGCTCGTAGCCGGTTTCGGTCAGCACTACCGACAATGCGCCGGTGTCGACGCCCCGCTCTCGCAAGGCCGTTAGTTCCAACCGGTACGCGTCGATGGCGTACCGGCTGCCAGGTTCTGCCGTAGCGTCATGCAGGTTGCTGGCTGGCGGCCGGTTTCGCGGGTACGGGTGCGACGCCCAGTCATCGAACGACGCGGCAAAGCGCGGGTCGGCAGCGACTGCCCCGGCGATGAAGTCCAGGTTGTCCACGTTCCCTTCAGGAGCCAGGGCGGCGTTCAGTACGCGGATGCGTCCATCACCGAGCGCCCGCACGGCCGCCGACGTACCCACGAAAAAGCGCGCATACTGGGCAGGGCTGGCCGCACCGCCCCACATTTCGTGCAGGTTCGGCTCATTCGCGATCTGCACATACAGGGTGCGGCCGTCCACTCGCGGCAGACCGGCCACAAACCGGGCGTACCCCTCGGCCTCGCGCCGGTACGATGCGCCGTCGTCGTCCGGCGTAGGCCGCAGCCACCCGACGTACCCCGTGGTGTTGCAGCCGTCGCGATTCACGTACTGCCCTTGCAGCACGAGGATCGGGTCAAGCTGGCGCGCGTACGCCTGCTCCACGAAGTAGACGGCATCTGCGGACGGCCCCGGCGTGTCAGCATTGATGCCCAGGAACGGCTGCGTCACGTAGCCACCGCCCCCAACCAGGGTACGCGCCCAGGTCAGTTGATCATCAATCGCCTGCCGCGACGCCGCCAATGTGTGGATGCCCCGGATATTGCGGGCGGCCAGCTGCGCCAGGGCTGGCGGCGGCCCGGACGCTGGCGTGAGCAACAGGGCGGCCAGCAGCAGGCCGACGATCAGCGGGCGCACGCGACACAGACGGGGAGGGCACATCGATACCGAACCAGATGCGCGAAGTGAGGCAGACGCCATCTGTCAAGGACACGCGCGCCATGACAGATGGTACCTGCCCCCTGGGGCGGCAGCGGTAACATTGCGGTCCGCACCTGCCCCACCCCACACAAGCCCGCGGATATGTCATGGTCAGCGGAACGTTCCCCCGTGGTCCTGATCTAGCTGACTGGCGGGTCGTACTTCAGGCCCATGCCCGTTTGGAACAGCACCACCAGTTCGTCAGGCTGCACGAAGCCGCGCCCGACCAGTTTCTTGAGCGCGGCATAGGTTGCTGCGCCCTCCGGGGCCGCGTAGACGCCACCCAGCCTGCCAAGTTCCAGTTGCGCCGTCTGCATCTCGTCCTCGCTAACGGTCAGCGCGGTCCCTCCGCTCTGTCGCACCGCGTCGAGGATCAGGTAGTCACCGATGGCGACCGGCACGCGCATGCCGGCTGCCGCCGTCGTCGCGTTCTTCCACAGTTCAGCATGGCGCTCACCGCTGTCGAAGGCCCGCACGATGGGCGCGCAGCCGTCGGCCTGCACCACAATCATCTTCGGGCGGGCCGAGCCGATCAGCCCCATCTCCTCCATCTCATCGAACGCCTTCCACATGCCGACGATGCCGGTGCCGCCGCCAGTGGGATAGATAATCACGTCCGGTACGCGCCAGCCGAGTTGCTCGACGATTTCGAG
>JBBQBU010000390.1:0-5787 GCA_038318015.1 Chloroflexota bacterium
GGGCGGGTGCAGTCGCCACGATCTCGGTACGCCGTACATACTACCTGGACGGGCACATGGTACGCGCTACGACAGTCGCAGCAGTTCGCATCCAGCGACACATTCGGCTCTGCTGCGGCCAGAGTCCAGCGGGCTCTCAGGCCGTCCGCTGCCCGTTCGGCACGACAGACTCCGGCGTCCCCGGCACCTCCGACGTGCGTGGCAGCGTCACAATCATCAACGTGCCGCCGTCGTCGGGGCTGATGGCGCGGATCAGCCCGCCGTGCCGGCGCATGATCTCCTGGCTAATGTACAGTCCCAGCCCCATCCCGCTCACCTGGTCGGTCACGTGCGCGCGGAAGAATCGGTCGAAGATGCGGTGTTGATGCTCTGGCGGAATGCCCATGCCGTGGTCGCGCACCTCGACCTCCACCCGGTCAATCGTGGGCTGCACACGCACGTCGATGCTGGCACCCGGCGGGCTGTACTTCACCGCGTTGTCGAGCAGGTTGGTCAGCACCTGCTCGATGCGGAGCGGGTCAGCCACCACCGGCACGTCGTCAGGGGTGTCGAGCGAGATGACATACTGGTCTGCACGAACCCGTGCGGCATCCACGACGCTCTGGACGAGTTCGGCAAGGTTGATGGGCCGCGACGCGATGGCCTGCCGGTCCGACGTACCGCGTGCGACTTCCAGCAGATTCGCGACGAGCGCCGAGAGCCGCCCGGACTGCCGGTCAATCGTCTCCAGGGTGCGCCGCGCCAGCACCGGGTCGAGAGTGCCGTGGGCGTCGATGGCGCGCACACCCAGTTCCGCGAAGCCGCGCAGGCTGGTCATCGGCGTCTTGAGTTCATGGGCGGCGATGGCCAGGAACTCCTCACGCATCCTGACGGCGGCCTCCGCCTCACCACGGGCGGCATGTTCTGCGGCGAAGAGGCGGGCATTGTCGATGGCGAGGGCTGCCCGCGAGGCAATCTCCCGCGCAAGCGACAGATCGTCGGCATCGTAGCGGTGCGCGCCGCGCCCATAGACACACGTCAGCGTGCCGAGCACCTGGTCGCGCGCCCGTAGCGGCACCATGATGAGCGACCGCATGCCTAACCAGTTGATGGCCTGGAGGTCCTCGGGGGAAGCCGTCATGTCGGCTAGCTGGCGTGGCGTTACCTCCGCGAGCAAGACGGGCTTGCCGGTGATCGCCGGGTGCCCATCCGGCGGCAGCAGCAGCGGTGCGGTCGAATCGAAGGAGGCGGACATTCGCGCTGCCTCCGCCTGCTCGCGGGCGTCACGGTGGAGCGTCATCACGCGCGCTATCTGCGGCTCCTGCTGAGGCGTCGCCCGCACAATGTCCACCGCGCACCAATCCGCCAGATGCCCGACGGTGATCTGTCCAAGCGCCGAGATGATGGCATCCTCGTCAAGCGAGCGCGTCAGTTCACCGCTGGCCTGCGCGAGGATGCGAAGGCGCGTGTCGGCGCGCTCGCGCTCCACGGTGCGAGCCGCCAGCCGCGCCTGCATCTGCGCGAACGCCCGCGCGACGACGCGGACCTCGTAGATGCGGCTGCTCGGGAGATTCGTCGTGGTCGCGCCCGTTGCGAGCAGGTGGGCTGCACGCGCCAGCACCGCCAGGGGCGTCGCCAGCCGGTTCGCCACCATCACGCCAACTGCTGACGCCACCACGAACGCCGCCAACAGCACCAGGAACGTCAGTTCACGGCTGACCCAGACGCTCGCCAGTGCACTCGACGCTGGCTGCTGGACAACCACGATCCAGTCCGTGTCTGGCACTCGGGCGTACCCCGACAGGGTTTCGTTGCTACCCATCTTGAAGCGCAAGCTGCCGCGCAGCATGGGGCTGGCCCGCAGCGACTCCAGCGACGGGTGGAGTGATGGGTCGGTGACGCCATCCAGCGGGTCGCCGGCGGTGGCGACCAGCCTGCTGTTACCGTCGAACAGCAGCGCGGACAGGTTGGCATCGGCGACGCCGCGCTGCAACCGTGCTTGCAGCCACTGGCGGTCAAGCTCACCCACACCGATGCCCGTCACGGCACCGCTGGGCAGCCGCACCGGTGCCGCCAGCACGATGGTATCGTCGTCGGCCGCCAGGAACGCGGTTGGCGGCGCCTGATCCGCCTGGAGCCGCCTCAGCGCCGTACCGGCCAACTGTGACAGGCGCGTCGGTGCCTCGGGGTCGCGTCCGGCCAGGACAACCGTCGGGCGGCCGGCGCCGTCGAAGATACCGAGCGTTATCAGTCCTGGCGCGACGTTCCCAATGCTGCCGCGCCCGCCCTCGGTGCTGGCCGTCGCCCGCGCCAGGACCGCCGGATGTTCGGCCACCAGCACCAGCCCGACGAGATGCTGGGTGAGTGCCCCGCCGACATCGGCAGCGAGGCCGCCAGCGATAGCCTGCTGCAATTCAAGTTGTCGCTCGGCAGCAGCCTGCTCCTCCAGTCCCGTGGCGACCGTCGCCACGAACAGCAATGGAAACGCCGCCGATGATGCCATCAGCAGCGCCAGCCGCACGCGCAGCGAGCTTGCATCAATGCGCGGCGTCCAGCGCGCCAGCCACGGCCCAGATACGAGTAGGCCACCGACGCCCGCGTACAGGATGATGCCCGTCCAGACCCGCAGGGGCAGCGCGCTGCCGACGAACCAGGCAAGGTAGGCGGCACCCAGGAGCGTCTGGGTCAGCACCCTGAACAGCGGCATCGGGCGCGGCCAGACGCGGGCCAGCAGGACGCTGACGCCGCCCGCCAGGAACAGGAGGCTGTACGTGGAGAGGCCGGTCCGGGCCGGGTCGAACATCGAACCGGCGGCCAGCACTGGCAGCAACAAGATCAAGCCGTTGGCAATCGCTACCAGCGACGCCGTGACGACGAACAAGTCGAGGCTGAACCGGTCGGTGTGGCCGCTCGGATCGAAGACCGGACTGACCAGCACTGCCAGACCGAAGAGGCCGAACGCGGCAACGCCAGTCCAGCCGCCAGTGACCAGGAATGACAGCGCCAGCAGCAACAACACCAATGCTGCCGCCGTGCTCGCCAGGGCGGCAGGGATACCGCGAATACCCAGGGCCGAGGTAGTGACCAGGGCGACCCCGGCCAGGAAGAACGCTGCGCCCCATTCGGTGAGCCACGGCCGCAGCGGCTCGAAGGTGGCGCCGGCAAACTGGTGGGGCGCAATGAGCATCAGCGCACCGACGAGAGCGCAGAACACGGCCACGGCCCAGCGCAACAGCGCCGGCCGCACCTGTGCGCGCAAGTGATCCATACGGTCGGCCTGTCTCCCCAACGGTCGGCCTGTCTCCCACCGTAGCAATGCGCCTGTTCCCACGCGCTCCTCACCAACGAGGATAGTGGCCGGCGGCGCTCCCGTGCATGATACGCCGCGCGTCGTAACGTCTCTGGAATGCGTCAATGCACGGGTGGCACGCAGTCTACCGATACACTTCACGGAGGCGCATGCGCCATGAGGTGAAAGGATGTGCGGTCGGTACACGCTGACAAGCCCAGAGGATATTGCCGGCCGGTTCGGGCTGGGGGCGCTGGCCGAGACGCGCATCGAACCGCGCTTCAACGTGGCACCGTCCCAGGGCGTGCCGGTCATCGTTGGACAGCGGCAGGACCAGCGGTCAGCTGACCAATCGGACAACCAGCGGGACGATGGGCACGGCTTTACCCCGACGCTGATCGTGATGCGCTGGGGCTTTCAACCGGCCTGGATGAAGAATGACGGCCAGCGCCCGCCGCCGATCAACGCCCGCAGTGAATCGCTGCTGGAGCGGCCGATGTTCCGCGGCTCCGTGGCGCACGGCCGTTGCCTGATCCCGGCGGACGGCTTCTACGAGTGGAAGGCGATGCCCGGCCGCAAGACGAAGCAGCCGATCTATATTCGGCTGAAGGGCGGGCCGTTGTTCGCGTTTGCCGGGCTGCATGTGCGCGGCAAGGACGACGTGGGCGACACCTGCGTCATCGTGACAATGGCCGCCAACGACGTGTTGTCGTCGATCCACGAGCGGATGCCTGTCATCCTTGATCCGGAGGCCGAGCTAGCGTGGCTCGACCCGAACCTTGACGACGCCCGCACGGCGCTGTCGTACTTGCGGCCAGTGCCGCCCGATCAGTTCGAGATGTACCCGGTGTCCTCGCGGGTGTCGTCGGCGCGCAACGAAGGGCCAGACCTGATCGAGCCAGACGAACCAGAGGCGACCGAAGCCGAGGAAGCCCAATCCCTACGCCTCTTCTGACCCGAGTTGTCCATCACCAGGGGGGACGGCTACGGCTTCAGCCGACCCTCCCCGACGGTTTCAGCCGTCCTTCCCCGACGGTTTCAGCCGTCTTTCCCCGACGGTTTCAGCCGTCTTTCCAAGAACCGCAGCACCGCCGCCTCGTCCGGGTTCAGGTCAGGGCGGGAGTCGGCGGTTGCCTCGGCCGCAAGTTGCTGCCCGAGTGCATCGGCAAGCGGCGCTTCCTGGTACGACGCGACGTAGGTGTCGATCACCTGGGGGTGGATGTAGCAGGACCGGCAGACAGCGGGCGTGTTGCCCAGATGTTGCGAGACGGTCTTGACCACCTGCGCGACGTTGCGTTTCGCCTCGGTCTCACTGGTGCAGGCGTCGAGCGCCCGCAACGCCACGGCACAGAGGACGGTGCCGGCCCAGGTGCGGAAATCTTTGGCGCTGAACTCCTGACCGGTGATGGCGCGGAGGTAGGCGTTCACGTCGTCAGAGTCCACAGTGTGCCGCGCGCCTTCGCCATCGACGTACTGGAACAGCTCCTGACCGGGCAGATCTTGCAGGCGGCGCACCAGCCGCGCAAGTCGCCGGTCGCGCACTGAGACGGCGTGATCCTTGCCGCTCTTGCCCCGAAACTCGAAGCGCACTTCGGCACCGTTCACGTCCACATGGCGGTTCCGCAGCGTCGTCAGCCCATACGACCGATTCTCGCGGGCGTACTCCTCGTTACCGACGCGGATCAGCGTCGCTTCCAACAGCCTTACGACGATGGCCAGCACCTTCTCACGCGGCAACCCTTGCCGCGCCAGATCGGCGTCAACCTGGGCACGGATCTCCGGCAATGCTGCCCCAAACGCGATCATTCGCTCGTACTTGGTTTCGTCGCGCGCGGCTCGCCAGCGGGCATGGTAGCGGTACTGCTTGCGCCCCTTTGCGTCGCGCCCGGTGGCCTGGATGTGGCCGCGCGGGTCCGTACTCATCCACACCTGCTCCCAGGCCGGCGGGATGACCAGCGCCGCAATGCGCTTCAGCGTGGCAGCATCCTTGACGACGGTGCCGTCCGGTCGCAGGTAGCGGAAGCCTTTGCCAACGCGCCGCCGGCGGATGCCTGGGTGGTCGTCGGAGACGTAGCGGAGGCCGGCGTCGCGGGCAGCCTGCTCGGGATCAACCGATGCGTCGCCGCCCGTCGGGACATCGGCAATGCGACCGTTCGCGGCGCGCTCCACGTCGGCACGCCCGTCCGTATCCTGACGCTCGCGCGCCGCCCCTATTGCCGGTGCCGCTACTGCCATGGTGGTCCGCCTCGTTGGTGCGCGTGTTGCCACGCCCGCCAACGCACGCGACGTGCCAGCCGCCATACCCGCGCCGCACATGCCATTGCGGCACCCGCTGTCGCCCGTTCGGCGGACTGTAAGGCCTGCTATATACTCCCCTTACGTATGGCTGGACAGCTTACAGGAGCGGACATCATGCAGGAGATCGTCTCGACAATCACCAGCAAAGGCCAGGTCACCATCCCAGTGGCCGTGCGCCGCCATCTCGGCGTGGGCGTCAACGACAAGGTCACGTTCGTGCT
>JBBQBU010000391.1:0-5777 GCA_038318015.1 Chloroflexota bacterium
CGTCTCGCCGGTGCTTGACCTAGCGATGGCGCAGGCCTTCGGCCGCTCGGCGACGCCGGTTGCGCGTGGCAGGCCACTGGCGGTGCTGGCCGGGGGTGCTCCACGCTTGCCGTGGGCGGAGGTGCTGGACCTGCTCGACACCGGCGTCATCGTGCGGGATCTACCGGGTCTGCATACACAGTCGTCGCGCCGCAGCAGCTATGCGCTCGTCGCGCCGGACGCCCAGGCGGTCGTTGGCGGGGTTGTCGGCGGGCGCTGTGCGGTGCGACTTCAGGGCAGCCTGCTCGACCAATTGCGGCACCCCGGCACCCGCCTCGTGGACATGCCCGGACAGCCGATGCCGGCCCTGATCCTGCTCGACAGCGTGTCGATATCGTCCGCATAGGGTGACCGACGCACCAAGTTGCGACGCTGACCGTGAAACTGGCGTGAAATCCGTCATTCTTGACGCGCAACTCGCGTACAATGCGGCGGCTATTGGGAATAGCGGGGGACGTGAGTCTGTTGCGCGTTGCCCACGTTCCGGTGATACTCGCCCTGGCCCTGGCGCACCAGAGGGGGGCCGGGAGACGGTGCTATACTACGGCTGTTAGATGACAGCCCGGAAATCGGGGCATGATTCACGCGAGTCGCATACTGGTTCCCGTCAAAGGGAATGCCTCGGACACAGAAGTCCTCGAGCTGGCTTGCGAAACGGCTCGGCGGTCCAAAGCGCAGGTGTATGCCATTCACGTCATTGAGGTGAAGCGTACGCTTCCGCTCGATGCCGAACTGCAAGAAGAGGCGGAGCGGGGCGAAGACCTGCTCAACCAGGCCGAGCAGATTGGTGAACGCCTGGGCGTCACGATTCACACGGATCTGTTGCAGGCGCGCGATGTCGGGTCGGCCATTGTTGATGAGGTGCTTGAACGCGGGATTGATCTTGTCATCGTCGGTATCGTCTACAAGAAGCGGTACGGAGAGTTTGACCTGGGGGCGACCCTGCCGTACGTGTTGAAGCACGCGCCATGTCGGGTCTGGGTGTGTCGGCAAGCCACTTGATGGGCGCGCGGGGCCAGCATGGCGCTGGCGCTCGCGTGCCGCGTCGCGTTCTTAAAGTCACGAACTAGAGGCAGAGTACCGCGATGTACGTCATCATCATGGGCTGCGGACGCGTCGGCGCCCGCCTCGCCAACCTGCTCGTCGGCGCGGGGCACGAGGTTCTGGTCATGGATGTCAGCCCGAGTGCGTTCGAGCGGCTCGGACGCGATTTCCCCGGCTCGACGATGGTCGGCAACGGCATTGACAGCGATGACCTCGAAAAGGCCGGCATTGCGCGTGCTGATGCCTTTGCCGCCGTCACTCAGGGCGACAACCGCAACATCATGGCCTCGCAGCTTGCCAAGCATGTCTTCAAGGTGTCGCGCGTGGTGACGCGCATCTACGATCCGATCCGGCAGGACACGTTCAAGGCGCTGGGGCTTGACGCGATCAGTCCAACGGTGATCGGTGCCGAAGTCTTCTTCGGCATGTTGACAGGCGAGCGGGGCCGGGAGAACAGCTAGCCGTGTACATCATCGTTGCTGGTGGCGGGAAGGTCGGCTTCTACCTGGCCAGGGAACTGATCGCTCAGGGCCACGAGCTCTTGCTGATCGAGAAGAGCAGCGCGCGCTGCGAGATGATCGCGGCCGAACTGGGCAACGTGGTGCAGCGCGGCAACGCCGATGAGGCGACCGTGCTGGCCGACGCCGGAACCAACCGTGCTGACTGCGTCGTGGCGGTGACGGGCGACGACGAAGACAATCTGGTGATCTGCCAGGTTGCCAAGCGCCGCTTCAACGTGCCGCGCGTGATCGCCCGGATCACCAATCCGAAGAACGAAGCGATCTTCCGTCTGCTCGGGATCGACGCGACCGTCAGCAGCACGGACCTGATCCTGTCGGTCATCGAGCAGGAGATCCCGGAACAGGCGCTCGTGCCGCTGCTCCGGCTGCGCCACGCCGATGTTGAGGTGCTTGATATCACCTTGCCGAAGGACTCGACGCTTGATGGCGTTGATCTCAGGACATTGCGCCTGCCGCCAGATTCGCTGATCGCCTTCGTGATCCGTGGCGGCGAGTCGCTTTTTCCGAGCGGTGCGACCATTTTGCGGGGCGGCGACGAGATCCTCGCCCTCACCCGGCCCATCCACGAAGAGGAGTTGCGGCGCATCTTCTTCTCTCGTGAAGATAAGCCCACGCGCTCGCGGTAGCTGGCGTGCTTGCCGTGGCGCATCCTCCGCGTCGGCCGCTGCGACCTTCATTGAGCCGCAAAATGGCAATCTGGTAGACTCGTTGGGCACAACTCTCCAGGCTGGCACCGTGTCAGCAGCCGCCCCGAGGACGATGCGTGAAGCCGATGTGGACGTCCTACGGTGGGCGCGCGAGAACTGGCGGCGGGATAGATTCTCGTAACCTGACCGCACCGCTGGCGCGGATTGAACAGTGGGCGCTTCCGCTCGCCATCGTCGCGATGTTTACGTATCCATTGCCGTTGGTTGTTCCTGCGCTGGCCGTGCTCCTGGTCAGCGGTGGTGTGCGGCTCGCGCACGCAGGCAACTGGTCGAGCGTCGCACCGACCGACATGTGGCTGCTGTTGCTGGCGCTCGGGACTGCTGGCGGCCTGTTGGTGGCACACAACTCCGACGCCGCGCTGCTGCGCGCGACGGGTGCCGTAGGTGCCGTGGCGCTGTTTCTGGCGCTGCGGGGCTACATCCAGACCGAGCGCGAGGTGCGGCGGGCGGGCCTCGGACTGCTGCTGGCGACGACAGTTGGCATGCTGGCGGTGCTGGCGCTGTTGCGCGGCAGCCTGCCCGAAAGCACGGTCAGTGCCGCGCTGTGGCCGCTGTTGGCCCCGTTCAGCGTCTTCCCCGGCGTCTCTGGCGACACGCTGGCGGTCAATGCCCGGTTTACCGTGCACCAGTATGGGCTGGCGCACCTCGTCCTGGTAGGGGCCGCGTTTGCGGTCGCGGCGGTGGCACTCAGCCGCCAACGGGTTGTCATGATGGTTGGCGGCGGTGCGCTGCTGGTGCTGCTGCCGTTGCTGCTGGCGTCGCAGGCACGCGGGGCGTTCCTGGCATTGGCGCTGGCCGCGATGGCGGTCGCCTCGTATCGCACGCGGCTGGCCTGGGCGATCCCGCCGCTGGCCGGCGGCCTGATGTTCGTGCTGTTGCAGCGCGGCACCATCTCGCGCGGCGTCGAGGTCGAATGGCTGAACCAGCGGCTCGGCTACTGGACCGGCACCCTGTCGCTGCTTGGCGATCTGCCGCTGACCGGCGCGGGCCTGGGCATGCGGACCTTCGCAGAGGTCTTCGCCTGGTACCACCAACTGCCCGACCCGTACCAGGTGTCTCACACCCACAACATCGTCGTGCAGGCGTACGCCGAGCAGGGGCTGTTGGGAGCCGTCGGGCTGGCGGGGCTGCTGGCGGTCGGCGCGTTCCTCGGCCTGCGGGCGGTGCATCGGACCAGCGGGCCGGCGCGTTGGATCGTCGGCGGGGCGGCTGGCGGGTTCCTCGGCTCGGCCATCTACGGCATGACCGATCATGTGCCGACCAATAACCTGAGCTTCGCGCTGATGCTCGGGTTGCTGGCGATTGGCCTGCGCGCAGACGCTATCTGGGCACGGCCGGTGAGCCCTGCCGCTGTGACGACCGGAGCCGGAATCACGACGGCCGGTGCCGGGCGGCGGCGGTTGGCGCTGGCCGCGCTCGGCGTGTTGGCCGTCGGTGGCCTGACGCTGCTGGCCCCGCGCTGGGTCAGCGGTGCCTACCTGAACGCCGGTTCGAGCCAACTCCTGGCAGCGACGCTCGACAAATCGCGGGATACGGATGTGCGGGCTGCTCGCCTGCTGCGGGCGGAAGCGTGGCTTGACGAGGCGGTGCGCTGGAACGGCCGGAACTTGCCGGCTCGACGAAATTTGGCCTGGGCGAAACTGCTGCGTCACGATCTGGCCGGCGCAACTGCGGCCATTGAGGCGGCGTACCGGCCAGACCTGACGCCGTTTGAGCGGGCGCAACTGGCACGGGTGGCGAGCGACAGCGGGATGGTCGTCCTGTCGATCAAGCTGTACCAGGAGGGCGGCGACGAGGACCGGCTGAAGGCGCTGGCCGAGCGACTGTGGACGACGCGCCGCTGGCACGATGCCGCGCTGGCCTACGCCGCCCTGACCGAGATGCACCCGGACGAGGCCGAGTACATCTCGAACTTCGCGAAGGTTGTGCTGGAGGGCGGCGGCGACGACAAGGAGGCCGCGACGGCACTGGTAGCCGCTGCCCAGCGCAAGCCCGAGGCCGCGCGCAACCTCGCCCGCCAACTGGTGCTGACCGGCGAGCCGTTCCGTGCGAACGAGAAGCGGGCGGGCGGCAACTTTGAGGCGGCGCGCTTCTGGTTCACGCTCGCCAGTCTGGTAGACCCGACCTATGACCGCCCCCAGGTCGAACTGGGGTCGATCCACTTCTACCGGGGTCTGTACGACGAGGCGGCTGCCCACTTCCACGCCGCCCAGCGCCTTGATCCGCGCAACGCCAGCACGTTCAATCAGCTTGGCGAGACGTACCTGAAGCTTGGGCGGGTGGCGGAAGGCGTCGGGTACTACGAGCAGGCGGTGGCGCTCCGGCCGGAGCGCCCAGAACTGCGCCTGAACCTTGCCCGGGCGCTGCTGGTCGCCGGTCGCCGCGAAGATGCTCAGCGTGAGCTATGGGCAACCCTGGACAAGACGCAGACCGGCTCTGAAACCGAAGTTGCGGCTCGCGAGGAGCTGCGGCGCATTGAGGCAGGCGGCTGACCGACATGGCTTTGACTGACGCGCCGCGCCGACGCGCGATACCGAGCATGGCAGCGCGCTCGGTGACCGTCGTGGGCGTGCGCGTCGTCTGGCTGGAGGCCGCCGGCGCGGTGCTGTTGCTGGCCCTGGCCGTCGCGATGCGGGTGGTCAACCCTGGCGTCTACAGCGGCCTCTTCGACGAGGGCATCCGCGTCGAGCAGTTGTTCCTGATGTCGGCCGGCTACCGCCCGTTCCGCGACATCTTCGCGGCGCAGGGGCCGCTGCTGCTGGACCTGTTGCACCCGTGGTTCGTGCTGTTCGGGCAGAATCTGGTGGCGGCGCGCTGGTCGGTCGGCATCTACTCCCTGGTCGGGCTGGGCGGCATCTACTGGGCGGCCCGGCTAGTCGGCGGGCCGCTGGCAGCGCTGACGGCCCTGGCGCTGTTGGTGCTCAGCCCGCTGTACCTCGAAGGCTCGCGCATCGCGCTGGCGGAGGTGCCGGCCCTGGCACCGGCGGCGTTCGCGGTGGGCGCAGCCATCGTCTACAGCCGCAACGGCAGCCGGCGCTGGCTGGCAGCGAGCGGCCTGCTGCTGGCCGTCAGCCTACTGATCAAGCCGATCACGCTGGCGGCCGGCGTGCCGGTTGGGCTGGCCGTGCTGAGCCGCTGGCCGGCTGGCTTCCGCCGTATGGTGGCGGACGGCCTGCTGCTTGGCGCGCTGGTGGCCGTGACGGGACTGGTGGTGGTGGTGGGCGTCGGGCTGGCCGGCGTCTTCGATCAGATCATTGCCTACCGTCTGGAGAGTCGGGGCAGCGAGGGCTGGAGCATCTGGAAGAACCGCGTTGCGCTGGCCCGTGCGCTCTCGTTCGAGGCCGACGCGTTGCCGTGGATGGGCGCGGCAGCCGCCTTGCTGCTACTGTCGCGGCGGCGCGTCGATGTGGCGCTGGTGGTCTCCTGGGCGGCAGCCAGCGTGGCGCTGCTGCTGATGTACTCGCCG
>JBBQBU010000392.1:0-5762 GCA_038318015.1 Chloroflexota bacterium
GCCTGGGCGAAGGCTGTCAGCAGCGCGATGGGCACCACATGACGCATCCAGCGCGGGGCAGCGGGACCGCTAAGGCGAAGACCGTGACAAGATCAACGAAGAACAACAGTGCTTCAACCGGTCGCATCGCGTTGCCCCTCTATCGCAGACTCTACATCAAACGGCTATCCGTTGGTTGGCTCAGCGGTGATGTCCAGAGTGGATGATTTTGCAGGGAGTCGCCGTAGCCGCAGCAACAGTCGAACGCTGCGGTGACTTTGATGAGACCCTAGCCCTTCCCACAGGCCATTCTTGAAGCGTCCTCAGTGCGCCCGAATAGGGCACACACGGAGGGCAGACGCGGCACGTGTAGACTGCCGGCTGCTATCCTGGCGCAACCGTGGCGGGCATGCTGGCCGGCTGGGCCGGCCACTGCCAGCGCCACGAGCGACTGGGAGGTTGTCGGATGCAGGCAACGGAGCAGATCACGCGGTCCGTCGAGCGGATGGGGCCAGGGGTGGCCGTCGTGGCGAGCCTGCTGGCGCACGGCGTCGATACCGTCTTCGGGTTGGACGGCTCGCACGTCATCCAGGTGTTTGATGCGCTGGCAGATGCCCCCAGCATCGCGCCGCTCACCTTCAAGCACGAGAACAACGCCGCCATCGCGGCCGAGGTCTACGGCCGGCTGACTGGCAAGCCCGGTGTAGTGCTGGTCACGGCCGGGCCAGGGGCCACCAACTCCCTGTCCGGCATCGGCGGCGCGTACGCGGCCGGCGCACCCATCGTGCACATCTCCGGCGGCGTGCCGGCCGGCGCGCTTCAAGAGGCGTTCCACGGCGTTGACCACACCGGCTTCCTGCAAAGCGCCTTCGCCGGCGTGACCAAGTGGTCCGTACGCGTCGAGGACGCCAGCGAGATCCCGGCGGCGCTCGCCAAAGCGTTCGCCATCGCCGTCAGCGGGCGGCCCGGGCCGACGCACGTCGAGATCGCAGAGAGCGCGCTGAACGCCGGCGACATTGAGGTGGCGCAGGCCGAACTGACGGTTGGCCCCGGCTCGGTGTACGAGACAGACGGCGACCTGCCCAACCTGGACGACCTCGTCGCGCAGCTTGACGGCGCGAAGAAGATCGCGATCGTCGTCGGCAAGGGCGCCCTCTGGGCGAAGCTCTCGGACGCCATCGTGGCGCTGGCCGAGCGGCTCGGAGCACCCGTCGCCCACACCTGGGACGGCCACGCAGCCATGCCCACGGTACACCCCCTGTCGATGGGCGTCTGGTGGGGGGCCGCCCGCAGCCACCCGACAGCCCTCGCGGCCGTCGCCGAGGCTGACCTCGTGCTTGGGATCGGCGTGCGGGCTGGCACGGAGATGGGCGTAGACTTGCTGAAGGGGCCGGCCCCGGTCCTGCTGCTCGACGCGACCGACGAGGGCGCGGAGCGGAACGGCCCGGCCCTGCGGTCGGTCGGGCAGGTGATCGCCGCCGTCGAGACGCTGGCCGCCCGTTGCGCCGCCCGACCGCCCGATCAGGCGACGCTGGATACCTGTGCCCGCGCCCGCGCACTGCAAGCGCAGGGCGTGGCCGTCGAGCTTGACCGCTACAAGGACACCCGCCCCTGGCACATCGGCGCGGCCCTGGACGCGCTGGCCCGGCGGATGACACCGGACATGTTCGTCATAAGCGACGTGAGCAACGTGAAGCTCTGGACGCCGATTCAGGTGCCGGTCTGGGGGCCGGAATCGCACTTCCAGTCGGGCTCGTGGGGGGCGATGGGGTACGCGCTGCCGAGCGTCCTGGCAGCGGCGCGCCTGCGGCCCGGCAAGAAGGTCGTCGGGGTCTGCGGCGACACCTCGTTCCTAATGTCGTCGTCGGACTTCTTGACCATCTGCGAGCAGAAGCTGCCGGTCGTCATCGCAATCCACCACGACCAACGCATCGGCATGATCGACAACATGCACACCAAAGCGTACGGACGGGCCTACGCCAGCGAGATCGGGCGCGTAGACTTCGTGAAGTACGCCGAGGCGTTCGGGGCAACGGGCATCCGTGTGGAAGATCCGTCGGATATCGGGGCAGCCTGGGATGCGGCGCTGGCAGCCGATGGGCCGGTCATCATCGAGTTCCGGGCCGGCCACGATTTCCCGTGGCCCTGGCCGGTCTCGCGGCTGGTGGAGCAGGCCGAACCCGCCTGATTTCCCTGGCCGGACTCGTGGGCGCAGCGGCCCGGTTGATGCCGCTGTGCCCACCGATAGCGCATGAGGGGAGCGTTAAATGGTTTGGCTCGTCTCGAAGAATAGCCGTACAATCGCGCGGCTCGCCTGTGGGATGAGCCACCGTGCCAGGTGCAGACGTGGTAGACGGGCGTGCGCTGCGGCCACCCCCAGGATGAGGACGGTATGCTCCCCTTTGACCTCAAGGATCTGATCGAGGCGGTCGGCTACGTCGGGTTGTTCGCGATTGTGTTCGCAGAGTCCGGGCTGTTCTTCGGATTCTTCCTGCCGGGCGACAGCTTGCTGTTCACAGCCGGGTTCATCGCCTCGCAAGGGGTCTTCAACCTGCCGCTGCTGATGGTGCTGCTCTCGATCGCGGCTATCACCGGCGATAGCGTCGGCTACTGGACAGGCGAGAAGTTCGGCCGCCGACTGTTCACCAATGAGCAGTCGTTCTGGCGCAACCCGCGCCGGCTGGAAGCGGCCCACGCCTTCTACGAGAAGCACGGCGGCAAGGCGATTGTGCTGGCGCGCTTCATCCCGGCCGTCCGGACCTTCGTGCCGATTGCGGCGGGCATGGCCGGCATGAGCTACCGCAAGTTCCTGTTTTGGAACGTGGCGGGCGGCATCGGCTGGGTCGTCAGCATGACGGCCGGCGGCTACTACCTCACGGATTTGCTGCGTCAGATGTTCGGCCTGGCCGAGAAGGACATCGACAAGATCCTGCTGCCGGTCATCGCGCTCATCATCATCGTGTCGGCGGCACCGGCCGTCTGGCACATGTACTCGGAGAACCGCGAGCTGATCCACCGCGAAGTGGGGAAGCGGATGGGCCGGCGCTAGGCGAGCACGCCGCCGGCGCGCGCCCGACGCCAGTCCCCACGGGCGCGCCCGACACCAGTCCGTTCACGCCCGAGGTACGCATGCCTCGTTGGGGGCACTACGGACGATGAAAACCCGGTGTTTCTCCCCTTCTCCCGCTTGCGGGAGAGGGGGCCGGGGGGTGAGGGCTTCGCCAGTGCCGCCGTCACGTTTGAGGGAGTGGAGCGAGCCTGCGAGCGCAATCGAGGGATCTCAAGCTTGGGGTTCCGTTACCGAGATACCACCGCGTCGCTCGCAGGCTCGCTTCGGTCGGGATGACATGGGGTGGCAATCCGTCTATTCAGAGCGTCTTGCCGAAGCAGACGTTACGTGGATCGTGCGCGTAGCACCCGTAGCAGGCGATCCGCTCGTAGCCGGAGCGCTCGTACAGGCGAATCGCAGCGTGCTGGAGATTGCCCGTTTCCAGCACCGCGCGTCGGTACCCGAACTCGCGGGCCTGCCCTTCGAGCCGTTCCAGGATGGCCGTCGCCAACCGCTGGCCGCGCGCCTCTTCCACGATGAACATCCGCTTGATCTCGGCGCTGTCCTCGTAGCCCGGTAGCTCCAGCGGGCGCAACGCCCCGCATCCGACCGGGCGGCCATCCAGGCGTGCCACCAGGAACGCCGCGCGCGGCACCTGCACATCGGCCGGCGAGAACGCCCCACTGCCGTCGTCCAAGAAGTTGTAGGCCGCAGCAAGCTCCGCGCTCAGCAGGCGGATCAAGGCCAGGGCGTCGGGCGTCGTCG
The DNA here is from genome assembly GCA_038318015.1 of Chloroflexota bacterium. GTDB lineage: Bacteria > Chloroflexota > UBA6077 > UBA6077 > JACCZL01 > JADZEM01. The sequence goes on from JBBQBU010000392.1 coordinate 3,794, forward strand.
GGTCTTCAACGGTGACGACCTCGCCCGGCCCGGTGCCGGCGGCCGTGCCGGCATCCCCCACTGCTCCGTCACGCTCCTGCGCCATCGTCCTGGCCCCTCCCGTCTGGCAACGTCTCGGGCTACGCTGGGTCAGATGATGCCACCCATGCGGCCGGCCGGGTGAGGACCGGCAGCAGCGGCACCGTTAGGATGACCAGGACCGCCGCCGCCAGGAACAGCCAGGGCAGCCCGGCCACATCGAGGATGGCCCCCAGCAGCCAGCTTCCCAGGCCGATGCCCAGGTCGAAGCCGAGGTAGAAGCCGGCCGTCGCCTGCCCTGGCTGCTCCGGCAACAGGCGCGCGTGCAGGGCGATCAGGACCGGGTGGAACAGCCCGCCGCCAACCGCCACGAACAGCGACGCGATGCTCAGCACCAGCGCGTTCAGGCCAACCGCCGCCAGCACCAGCCCGATGGCCATCAGCACCGCCGCGACCAGCAGCGAGCGCGCCGTTCCCGCCCGGTTCAGCCAGCGCCCGCTGACGACGCGCGTGGCGATGATGCCGACCCCGTAGACGGTGTAGAGCAGGCCGGGCGGCACGTCCCGGCGCTCGCTGAGGATCGGCGCGAACAGGAAGAAGGCGGCGAATCCGGCCCCGAACAGCGCCGCCGTACCCATCGGCAGCCAGACGCGGCGCGGGAACCGCCAGCTATCCCGCAGGCGGCGGACCGGGCGGGCAGCACGCGGCGGCGCGGTGATCATGGCGGCCATCACCCCGCCGACCAGCGCCAGGGCACCGCTGAGCCAGAAGCCGTACTCAAGGGGGAGGAACGCCAGCAGGGCCGTCGCGGCGGCAGGAGCCGTGGTGATCGCCACGTTGGCGGCGGCCCCGAAGATGGCGAGCCGTTGGGCGCGCTCGTGCTCGGGCGTCAACTCGATGATGAGGGCGGTGCCGGCGGTGGTGAACGCCACGTAGCCGGCCGCCTGCAGCAGCCGCAGGACGAACAGCACGGCGGGGCTGGCCGTGAACACGACGAAGACCGCGCCGATGACGAGAGCCGCCGCGCCCAGCAGCATAATGCGCCGCGAGCCCCAGCGGTCCACCCCGACGCCAGCGAACGCCCGCCAGCCGAGCGACGCGACCCCAAACGCCCCCAGGATCAGCCCGATCTCCCAGTCTGGCAGCCCGATCAGTGCGAGATAGCGCGGCAGCGGCACCAGCAGCGTGTAGAAGCCGGCGAAGAAGATGAGGGTGGCAGCCCAGGCTGTCCAGTAGGCGCGCGCGTTGCCCGGCCCCTGGGCGGCTGGCTGGTCGGCGGGTGCGGGCGTCAGGGAGGATGTCGCCATGCGGCCTCCGTTTGGGTGCTGGCAGCGGGCGCGGGCGGAGATTGGCCGGACGTGGGGCACGGCTGGCACGGGGCACAGGGCAAGTCGCGGCGCTTGCCTGCTATCGCGCTATCTACGGTAGGTTGCCTTGAGACATTCGGAAAGGTGATGCGGGCCAGCACGCCAAGAGAATTGTCACGGGTGGATGACGCGGCGACCGGCCGCGAGCGGCTCCACGCGACAGCCCGTGCCGCAACGTAGCATCCATGTCGCTTGCCATCCAGCGGGTCGTACCCAGCGGCGGCGCGCCGGTGAATCCAGTGCGGCTCTACGATAGCTGTGGGGTCTGGCGTACGTTCGCCGGTGGCGGTGAGCAGGCGTTTCAGCACTGAGCGCGTGCGGGGGGCAGGCAAGGCTCCCCGCACACCGCACCCAGCATGCGACTCGGGCGGCCCGTGGGTCCGGGGGAGTGCGCGTTGTGCACGCAAGCAGGCTCCAGGCCGGCGCAGGCGGCTTCATGGCCGACATCGGCCAACCATTGAACGAGTAGCCAGGCCACCAATATTCAAACTCGTAGCCCTGCTGGGCAAACAATCCGACGGGCACGGTGCCCGGTGTGCTACAGTTCGTAGTGCGACGCGGGGTAGAGCACTGGTAGCTCGTTG
>JBBQBU010000393.1:0-5754 GCA_038318015.1 Chloroflexota bacterium
CGGCTGCCGCGCCTCGTGACTCGTCACATTCCACGCATCGACCTACAATGTCGCTCGATGTGGCTGGCGACCGCGGCAGGAGTGCCGCGCCGCACCTTGGGAGCACGTAGATGGATCCGACAGCGCGAATTCGGTTCGGCAAGACCTCGCTCACGACGACGCGGCTCGGTCTCGGCAGCGCGCCGCTCGGCGGCCTGTTCGACGCCGTGTCGGACGCGACGGCGCACGACGTTGTGCAGCACGCCTACAACAGCGGCCTCGGCTTCTACGACACCGCGCCACTCTACGGCTACGGCAACGCCGAGAAGCGCATGGGTCACGTGCTGGCACAGCAGCCGCGCGACTCGTATGTGCTGGCAACGAAGGTCGGGCGGCTGATCCGTCCACAAGAGAACATCTCCGGCACGCTCGACAAGGAAGGCGCGGGCCAGTTCCTCGAAGCGCCGCCGCTGGTACCCGTCTTCGACTTCAGCTACGACGCGGTGATGCGCTCGTTCGAGGAGAGCCTTGTGCGGCTCGGCGTGGACCGCATCGACGTGCTGCACATCCACGACCCAGACAACTTCTACGACCAGGCGCTGGACGGGGCATTCAAGGCGCTCGACAAGTTGCGGAGTGATGGCGTCATTGGGGCGGTCGGCAGCGGCATGAACCAGGCCGAAATGCTGGCCCGCTTCGCCCGCGCCGCCGACTTCGACTGCTTCCTGGTGGCGGGCCGCTACACGTTGCTCGATCAGGCGGCGCTGCCGGAACTGCTGCCGATCTGCGAAGAGAAGAACATCGCCATCATCATCGGCGGTGTCTACAACTCGGGCATCCTGGCGAACCTGGACAACATGGAACGGGCGACGTTCAACTACAAGCCGGCCGATCAACACTGGGTGGACAAGGCGCTGAAGATCAAGGCCGTCTGCGACCGCCACGGCGTCCCGATCCAGGCGGCGGCGCTCCAGTTCCCGCTGGCCCACCCGGCGGTAGCCGTCGTGCTGACGGGCGCGCGCACCACCGGCGAGCTTGACGAGAACATCGCGTTCATGCAGCACCCGATCCCCAGCGACCTGTGGTCCGAACTGAAGGCCGAAGGGCTGCTGCCGGCTGAGGCCCCGACGCCGTCGTAGGCCTATGGTGCGGCCCTCACCCCCCACCCCCCCCGCTTGCGGGAGAGGGGGAGCAGTCCTCTATCGCCCAGAACCTAGCGCCCGCCGCCCAGGTAGGTGCGCCAGGAGGCGGCCAGCAGTTCGCAGGCGGCCAACTCCCTGGCCGCCGCGCGGTCATGGGTGCGGTTCCGCAACACGGCGGTGGCCTGTGCGACGGTCCACTCTGGGCAGGGCCGCTCCAGCAACGTGAGTGGCAGGCCTGGGCGCACCTCGCCCTCCTGCAACACGCGCACATACCAGCCGGTGCGGCCCGTCCGGTCCACCAGCGCCGTCAATTCCTTCATGCGCCAGCGGCGCGCCAGCTTCCAGCACGGTTGGCGCGGCTGCGACACCTGCACCACGGCATCCCCGAGCGCAAAGCGATCCCCGATGCAGACGGTATCCTCGGTCAGGCTGTCCACCGTGAAGTTCTCGCCGAACGCCCCGTACGGCAGATCCGGGCGCGCCAGTTCGTCGCGCCACAGCGGATAGTGCGCCGCCGCGTACACCAGCACGGCCTTGTCCGGGCCACCGTGATTCTCCAGGTCGGCCTGCCCATCGCCGGCCAGGTTGGTCGGGCCGAGCCAGCGCGGCCCAGTCACCGGCTCCTTGAAGAAGCCGGTGCGCCACGGCTGATCCATCCAGTCGGCGGCGTCAGGGCGGCCGTACGCCTGCGGGAGGGCGACTTGCACGGAAACGAGGGTCGGGGTACTCATGAAGGGAACCTGCCAGTAGAAGCGTTATGCTGACACAACGCACGCGCCACGGCAGATGTTCCGGATATGAGCACCTGTCACCACCAGCCCGAAGCCGACCATGTGTCGTGTCGCGCCCAGGTGCGGAACGGGCGGGCCACGCGCAGGCGAAACCGCCCAGACCGACGTGGTATACAGGCCGCGAGTGGGAGGGGGTATCGAGTATGGCTCAACTCGTCAACGCAGCGACATTGACCGGCAAGGTGGCCGGCATCTTCCAGCGGCTGGACGTGCCGGCCGACGACGCCGCGATTGTGGCACAGCACCTCGTGGAGGCCGACTTGCGTGGCGTCCATTCGCACGGCGTCATCCGAGTGCCGACCTATGTCACGGCACTGAAGGCCGGCAAGATCAACCCCCGGCCGACTATAGAGGTGGTTGAGGACAACGGCGGGCAGGTCGTCATGGACGGCGACGGCGGCCTCGGGCAGTTGACGGCGTTCCGTGCCAACGAGTTTGCCATTGAGCGTGGCAAGGAACACGGGCTGGCGGCGGTCGCGCTGCGAAGTTCCACCCACTGCGGCGCGATGGCCTACTACGCCATCCGGGCGCGGGCTGCCGGCCTCGTCGGCCTAGCGATCACCAACGCCGGCATGAACATGACCCCGACCGGCGGCACCCAGAAGATCATCGGCAACAATCCGTTCGCCATCGCCATCCCCACCAACCGCGATTGGCCGATGGTGCTGGACATGGCGACCAGCGTCGTGGCGGGCGGCAAGCTGGACGTGGCTCGCTCAAAGGGCGAGTCGATCCCGCTGGGCTGGGCGCGCGACAAGGACGGCAACCCGACCACCGATCCGGTGGCGGCGCGCGGCGGCTCTCTGGAACCGCTCGGCGGCCCGAAGGGGTACGGCATGGCCGTCATGCTGGACGTGCTGGCCGGCGTACTGTCGGGCGGGCGGTTCGGCGGGATGCTTGGCACCGAAGGCGTCAAGGGCAGTTCCGCGCAGTTCTTCCTGACCATCGACGTGACGCGCTTCATGCCGCTGGACACGTTCAAGGCCCGCATGGATGAGGTGATCGACCAGATCCAGCAATCGGAGAAGGCACCGGGCGTGGACCGCATCTACGTGGCCGGCGAAATCGAGTACGGCATGCAGTCGCGCCGGAACGCGGAAGGCGTGCCCGTGGAAGAGAGCGTCCTGGCCGCGCTGGAGCAGGTCGAGAAAGAACTCGGCTGACGTGACGCAGGTCGGTGCCGGACACGTCCGGCGCCGACCTGCGTCTTCGCACCGTCGTCTAGAAGTCGGAGACAGTCGCCGGACTTGGGACCGGACTCAGTTCAGCCTGCGGCGCGCGGCCCTGGGTGATCAGACCGCCGTCCACCAGGATACTGATGCCCGTTATGTAGGACGCATCGTCGCTCGCCAGGAACGTCGCCGCCCAGGCAATATCGGCAGGGGTGCCGGCCCGCCCGATGGGCACGACCTCGGCGCGCTTCGCCTGCTCATCGGGGGGCAGCGCCAGCAGCGGCCCGGTGGCGATCAGCCCCGGCTGGATCGAGTTCACGCGCACGCCCCACGGCGCAAGGTCCACCGCAGCCGCCCGCGTAAACGAGTCCACGGCACCCTTCATCGCGTCGTAGGCCACCGAGTTCCGGTGCGGCCGGACGGCACCGTTGGTGCTGATGTTGATGATACTGCCGTTCCGCTTGCGCGCCATGATCTTCGCGGCGCGGTGCGAGCAGTAGAACAGCATCCCCAGGTTCGCCGCCATGTACGTGTCCCAGCCCACGGAGGTCATCTTCAGGAACGGGCCACGCTCGCCCAGATGCACCGGCATCTGCGCGTTGTTCACCATGATGTCCAGCGTGCCGAAACGGTCAATCGCCTGATTGAACAGCGCTTCGACCTCTGCCTCAATGCTGACATCCGTGTGCACGGCGATCACCTCGCCGCCGTCTTCTTCAATCTGGCCCGCCGCCGCCGGTAGGCGATCGGCGTCCTTGTCGCAGATCACTATTTTCGCGCCTTCGCGGGCGAAACGCCGCGCGATGCCCAGCCCAATGCCGCCGGCCGCACCGGTGACGATAGCTACCTTGCCTTCGAGTAGCACAGTCGCGTCCCCCCTGTCTTCTGTCATTGCCCGCCGATGCAACCGGGAGGCCGCACCGCCGTACAAGACACTAGCAGATCACGGCGAAACGTGGGCGGGGCCGCCCGGTGGCCGCCCGCCGCCGTCCCTCGGGGAACTAGCGGCGGATGAACCGGCGACGGGCGAACCAACGGCGGGCCTGCCGGCGGTAAGCCCCTACGAGGTGCGGTCGTGCCGCGTCCTCGTAGAAGCGTGGCGCTGCCACACCTGCCCCACACCTATGCCGATGGGTTGCAGAGATGCTCTTGTGCCAGAGTCAGGCGGTCAGGTCGGTGAGCGCCTGCCGCACGAGGTTGCGCGCCAGCCGCACCGTATATCCGTTGTGCTCAAGCGGCTGCGCCCCGGCAACTGCCGTCTCAGCGGCCTCCGTGATGCGCTCCGGCGTCGCCGCCTGCCCGATCAGTACGCGCTCGGCGGCCTGCGCCCGCCTCGGGATCGGTGCAACGCCCGTCAGGACGATCCGCGCGTCGGCCACTGCTGTCCCGTCCATACGCACCACCGCCGCCACGCCCACCAGCGCGAACGCCCAGACCTTTCGGTCCATCGCCTTGCGGTAGGTGCTCCGCGTTCCGGCCGTGGGCGCGGGGAGCCGCACGTCAAGCAGCAGTTCGTCCGGCGCGATCACCGTCTCGGTGCGGCGGTCCTCGGTCGGCTCCGCGAACAGGTCAGCCACCGCCAGCGTGCGCTCACCGTTGCTGCCGTGCAGCCGCACGCGGGCATTCAGCGCCACCAGCGCAGACGCCGCGTCGGACGGGTGAACGGCCACCGCACGGCGACTGGGCGAACAGGGCGTGCTGCTGGTTCTCACCGTCACGAGCGTGGCAGACATCGCCGCCCTTCAGCCAGCAGTCGAACGCGCTGCTGCGGAAGTACCAGCAGCGCGGCCACTGCAGCAGGTTACCGCCGATGGTCGCCATATTCCGCAGTTGCGTCGTCGCGGCGAGGCCGACCGCCTCCGCGAGCGCCCCATATTGCTCGATGACGGCCGGGTGCCGCTCGATTTCACTCAGGGTGGTCAGGGCACCCAGCGCCAACTCGTCGCCGTCCTGCTCAATGCCGCGCGGCAGTCCTTCGATGGTGATGACGTCTTTACCGTCGCAGTCTACGGCCAGCGTCAGGCAGGAGTAGACGGCGCGCCCATCGACCAGCACGGTGCAGGCACCGCAGTCGCCCATGTCGCTCACGTTCTTGGTGCCGGTCAGGCTGAGGTCGTGGCGCAGCGCATCGAGCAGCGTGCGGCGCGGCTCAATGGCCAGTACGCGCTCGCTGCTGTTCAGATGCAACGAGACCAGGCGCGGGGGTACACGGTGCATGCGTCACTTCCGGAGCAAGCAACTGCCGAGGGGCAGGCGTGGGTACCGAGCGCTGGCAGCGTCGCGGTGTCGGCGTTCAGCCAGCGCGCAGGGAGCACCACCCATCGCGGCGATGCATGCACCCCGGCGCGCAGCAGGCAGACGCAGAATTCGTTCCGCCCGCGAGGCCGCGCATCGGCGGCCAATGCGTGATGGCAGGAGGCGAACCAGCGATCGCTAAGGCAGCGCCAAGAAATTAAAGTCTCTGTTTCTGCCCTGTTGAATAAGGAGTCAGGGCGGCTTTTTGTGAGACATTTCTTTCTCGGCTCTGCCTAAGGATCGTCTAGAATCGACAGCATGAGGCCGGCAAATGCGGACTTACCTGGATGGGACGTGGTGACAGCGGAGCAAACGGACACCGCTCACCCACTCTCCGACCGCGCGCAAGTGCGGGTGTTCACCCTTGCCGACTAC
>JBBQBU010000394.1:0-5752 GCA_038318015.1 Chloroflexota bacterium
GTGCGCGAGGCGATCCTGGACACCACGGCGGCGCTGGTAGACGAGCACGGGCTGCGGTCGGTGACGATGTCGCAGATTGCCGAGACGACCGGCATCGGCCGGGCAACGCTCTACAAATACTTTCCCGACGTCGATGCGATCCTCCTCGCCTGGCATGAACGTCAGATCAGCGCCCACCTCGGACAGCTCGCCGCCATCCGGGACCACGGAGGCGACGCCACCGAGCGACTCGAGGCGGTCCTGGAGGCCTACGCCCTCATCTCCCACCAGTCCCACGGGCACCAGGACACCGAACTCGCGGCGTTCCTGCACCGAGGTAAGCACGTCACCCGCGCCCATCAGCAGCTTCGCGACCTGATCCGAGACCTGCTGACTGAGAGCGCAACGACCGGCAACGTTCGGGATGATGTGACGCCAGACGAGCTGACGAGCTACTGTCTGCACGCCCTCGCAGCAGCCAGCAGCCTGCCGTCCACGGCGGCGGTCCGCCGACTAGTCATGGTCACGCTGGACGGGTTACACCCCCGCGCCTGATCAGGATCGTGTCGATGCCGCTGAAGCCGGACGCCTGAGTCTGCTCGCTCGACGCTCCGGGCGCGTCTTCTCGACTCCCTGCGTCCGAGGGGTCGAGGTCGGCGAGCAGCTCCGACGAATCGGCGGCTGGTAGCGCGCTTACCCAGAAGCGGGGCAAGCAGCACGAACAAGGGCGGATAGTCACCAACGACCATCCGCCCTCCATGGCCCAGGTCGCGCTACATCGACGGCTTGTAGCTCGAATCCAGGTACTTCTTAGGATCGCTTTCGAATGCCCTGCGGCAGCCAGGGGCGCAGAAATAGTAGGTCTGTCCCTGGTACTCGGTCTTGTGCTGGGCGGTCGCAGGGTCAACGTTCATGCCGCAGACCGGATCCTTCGCCATGATTGGTCCTCCTGAAATGGGGTGGGTCTCGCCTACGCAGGGGCAGGAACTTCACGTCGCAGCAGCAGCGCGTTGGACACAACCGTGATGCTTGACGCCGACATTGCCAGGGCGCCGAACTCGGGACGGAGCAGGATGCCGAAGACGGGATAGAGGACGCCCGCTGCGATGGGGATGGCGATCAGGTTGTAGATCGCGGCCCAAAACAGGTTCTGCCGCATCTTGCGTACCGTCGCCTTCGAGATCTGGATGGCGGCCAGCACATCCCGTGGATCGCTCTTCATCAAGACGATGTCGCCCGTCTCCACGGCAACATCCGTCCCCGCGCCGATCGCGATCCCCAGGTCAGCCTGGGCGAGAGCGGGAGCGTCGTTGACGCCGTCGCCGACCATGGCGACGAACTTCCCCTCCTTCTGGAGTTGCTTGACGCCCTCCGCCTTATCCTGGGGGAGCACCTCAGCGAAGACCCGCTCAATTCCGAGGGCCTTGGCTACTGCTTCAGCCGTGCGGCGGTTGTCGCCGGTCATCATGACGGGCTGGATGCCGAGCGCTCGTAGGTCCCGAATAGCCTGGGCTGCAGTCGGGCGGATCGTATCGGCCGCTGCGACGACGCCTGCGACGCGTCCATCAACGGCAGCCAGCATCAGGGTCTTGCCCTCGGCCAACAGGCGGTTTGCGGCCTCATCGATCTCCTCCAGCTTGATGCCTTGCTCCTCGAACAGCCGCCGCGTGCCCACCAGGACGCGGCGATTGTCAATCTGCGCCGAGACACCACGCCCCGCCAGGTTCTCGAATTCCTCGACCGGCAGGTCGTTGGCCAGGCCGCGCCGCTCCACCTCATCAAGGACCGCTTGCGCCAGCGGGTGACCGCTGCGCGCCTCGGCGGCACCGACCAGGCGCACCATTTCATCCTCGGTGAAGCCATTGACGGTGACGACGTCGGTGACGCGTGGCTTGCCCTCGGTGAGCGTGCCGGTCTTGTCGAAGATGATCGCCTGGATCTTGGCCGCCTGCTCGAGCGACACTGCCTGCTTGAAGAGGATGCCTCGCTTGGCAGCCAGGTCGGTCGCCACCATGACGGCTGTTGGCGTGGCCAGCCCGAGCGCGTCAGGGCAGGCGATCACCACGGCCGTCACCGCGAAGGTGAGTGCCAGGAGAAGCGGCTGGCCCAGGATGACGTACCACACCACGAAGGTGAGCAGTCCTGCGCCCACGGCCAGCAGCACCAGGTAGTGCGCGGCCTGGTCGGCCAGGCGCTGCGACGGTGCCTTGCTGTTCTGGGCCGTCTCCACCAGCTTGACGATCTGTGCCAGGGCCGTGTCGGCCCCCACCTTGGTGGCCCGGAAGCGGAGCGAGCCCGCCTGATTAATCGTGCCCGCGATCACCGCATCTCCGGAGTTCTTCTCGACCGGAATGCTCTCGCCTGTGACCATGCTCTCATCGATTGTGCTGCGGCCATCAATCACGGTGCCATCCACCGGTACCTTGCCGCCCGGCTTGAGGACCACGACATCCTCAACCACCACCTCGGCGACCGACAGTTCAATAACCTGGCCGTCCCGCTCGACGCTGGCCCGCTGAGGGGTCAAGTCCAACAGCTTGCGAACCGAGTCCGACGAGCCACGACGGGCCTTCATCTCCATCCAGTGCCCGAAGAGGAGGAAGACGGCCAGCATCACGGCGGCCTCATAGAACGTCTCCTGACTGGGCGCGAGGATGGTCAGACCCAGGCTGAACAGGTACGAGGTGAGAATCCCGAGGCTCACCAGCACGCTCATATTCAGGGTGCCCGAGCGTAGGGAATAGTAGGCGCCGATGTGAAAGACGTTGCTTGCCCACAACGCGACGGGCGTCGCGAACAGCAGCATCACCCAATCGTGAGGGATACCGAAGGGGGTGGGCAGCGTCAGCCCGAACATCATCGCCATCGGTGAGTAGAGGACGACGGGGATGCCCAGAATCAGGCTGATCCAGAAGCGGCGACGCATGTCCGCTTCCATTGTCTCGGCCATCCGTGGGTCGGACATGTCGTGGCCGCCGTGCCCCATGGCGGCATGATCCGTGGCGGCATCCTGTGCGGGCGCGGTCGGCCCGTGTTCGGCATGCTCCATCGGCGATGCTGGCGCTGCCACGTCGTGACCAGCGTGAGCATCGCTCGGCGTCGTCGGAGGAGCCGCGTGGCCGGTGTGGCCCACCGTGCCGTTGCCGGCCTTCGGACGGGCGACGTGCGTGTGGGCGTGCGACGAGACCTGTGGCTTCGGGAGCGGGACGACGCTGCGGTCACCGCAGGCGTAGGCGACCGTCTCGGCCAACTCATCCACCGTCACCATGCCCTCGTGGACCGTGACGTGGGCAACCTCATGCGAGGTGTCCATGTGGACCCCAACGACCTGCGGATGTGTGCGCAGGCGCTCCTCGACACATCTGGCGCAACCTTCACAGGCGAGCGCCCCGGTGGCGACCGCGAGTGTCACGAGTCGCTGGTCACTCGGCCCTTGAGCCTGTGACGTGTGCGTCGATACTGTTGGGGAAGACGCTTCTGCGTTCGGGCCTTGATGATGAGCGTCGTGTGTCGTGCTGGGCATTGCTGGCTCCCTTCCGCGTGCCGTTCTCACCTCCCTGACGGGATTCGTCGTTCAGAGTTACAGTTGATCCTTCCTGTGGTGTCGGGGCCAACCACCAGTCGACGGGGAAAGCGTGCCACCCCTGTGGTGCGGGTAGTCACGTCCGGCGCGATAGGGTCGCTGTGACCGCAGCCAGCCGGTCGGCGTAGGCGGTGACGCGGCTACAGAAAGCGGCGCAGCGGCGGAAGAGCTGCCACCAGGTCATGAGGCTCGGCATCGGGTACTTCTCCAGCGCCCGGGATGTTCCTGATGGCACTACTGATCGACACGAACGACGAAGTCCGCCGTGACGACCTGGCCGTGGTGGTCCAGGAACTGGCCCCAGACCTTGTAGAGGCCGGGCGCTGCGAAGGTGTGGTGGAAGGTGATCTCGGGGCCGTACGTGACGTCCGCCGCACCGTGGTCGCCGCGCGCATCACCACCGGTACCATGACCGACAGCGCCGACGGCCTCGCCGTGGGTGTGGGCGAAGTCCGTGGCCGTCTCGTTGAGGATGACGACGTGGGCGGGAGCGCCCAGGTACGGGCGTAGGTCGCTGACGCCCTGGCCCGTCTGGGGGTTGTCGATGCGGAAGGTGAGGCTCGCCGCCTGTCCGGCGCGCAGACCGTCAGCACCCACGAGCGACACGCGCGCGTCGTTGCTCGGCGTCTTCGGCGTTCGGTCCTCAGCGAGGTTGGCACGACCGCTAGCGGCGCCGACGACCAACTCGTTTCGCTGAACAACGTCCTGACCGTTTGATCGGGTGAATTCGTCATACAGGACGTAGGTGCCGGGCTCGGAGAACGTCACATCGACCTGATACTGGCCGGGATTCGCGGTCCGCGACGGGTGGACATGCTGGAACTGGGCGAGATCCTGGCGCACGACGATCAGGTGCATCTCCTGCTCGTGGCTCACGACGACATCGGTCAGTGGCGCACCGCCGGCGGACAGGCGGTAGCTCAGGCGGATGGGCGTGTTGGTCAATGGCGATGGTGGAGCGGCCAGGTCGACTGAGACGCCGGCCTGCGCTGCCGAGAGGGCCGCTGGGGGCGACTGGTCGCTTCCATGAGCGTCTCCCGCCTGGGTGTCCGAGCTTCGGCCCATGAGGGCGTGATCGGGCTGGGCGAAAGCCAGGGATGCGGCGCCAATGCCGAGTGCGATGATCGCGATGGCGACCAGATACGCGTATTCGCGGACCCGCTCGGCGAGCGGTGGGTGCAGGATCGCCTCGGCGTTCATAGGCGGCTTGAAGCCGCGCAGGCGCAGCGCGTTGGTCACGACGCTGACGCTGCTCATTGCCATCGCAGCGGCCGCCAGGACCGGGCTGAGCAGCACGCCGAAGAACGGATAGAGCACGCCCATCGCGACAGGGACCAGGAGCACGTTGTAGGCGAACGCCCAGAACAACCCCTGCTTGATCGTGCTGACCGTCTTGCGGGACAGCCCGATTGCCGTGACGATGCTCCGGAGGTCGCCACCGATCAGTGTGATGTCCGATGCCGCCATCGCCACGTCGGTGCCGGTGCCGATTGCGACGCCGAGGTCGGCCTGTGCCAGCGCCGGTGCATCGTTGATGCCGTCGCCGACCATCGCCACGACCTTCCCCTCGGCCTGGAGCGCGGTGATCTTCTCGGCCTTCTGCTCAGGGAGCACCTCAGCCAGGACATGGTCGATGCCGACCTGGCGGGCGATGGCCTGGGCTGTGGCGCTGTTATCGCCGGTTAGCATCCAGACATCGAGCCCCAGGGCTTCGAGCTGCTGAATCGCCTCGTGCGACTCCGGCCTCAGGGTGTCGGCGACGGCGATCAGGCCGGCCGCCTGGCCGTCGACCGTCACGTACATCGGCGTGGCCCCGTCGCGTGCCAATTCGCCAGCCTGCTCGGTGAGTTGGTCGGACGTTACCCCCCGTTGGTCCATAAGCGCACGGTTGCCGAGGAGGACGTCGTGGCCGTCGATCCGGGCGCTGATGCCCCGGCCGGTGATCGACTCGAAAGCGTGGACGGCAGGTAGCTCCAGTCCCAGTTCGCGCGCCCGAGCCACGATCGCCTCGCCCAGCGGATGCTCCGAGCCGACCTCGGCCGCCGCCGCGAGCTGTAGCACGGTCGCTTCGTCATAGCCGGCGGCCGGGACGATGGTCGTGACTTGCGGCTTGCCGCGCGTCAGGGTGCCCGTCTTGTCAAGTATGATCGTGTCGATCTTGCGGGCCTGTTCGAGTGCCTCGCCGCCCCG
>JBBQBU010000395.1:0-5751 GCA_038318015.1 Chloroflexota bacterium
TCTGGGCAGACGACGGCGTCCCGAGAGCAGCGATCCGCCCGAAACTTCATCGAATTGGCGTCAACAGGCAAGAAGAGGATCCGTCCCTGGTTGATCTTGATTCTCAGCACCGCCCATTACTAGCCGGAGTGGGAAACTCAAAAGTAATGCGATAGCCCTGCAGGGTGACTGCCTCTGGGCGGCCTGATGCGAGAGAATCAGGTCAAGCGTGAGATCGCGAGTGGCGGCGTGGCCTTCGGTGTGATGGCGTTCGAGTTCAACACGACCGGGCTGGTGTGGCTGGCGGCAGGAGCAGGGGACCGGCGAGACTGCCCAGTGCGCGGCGTGTGGGGCCAGCAGCGCCTCGATCCACGACCGCTACAGGCGTCGGCCGCTGGACCTGCCCTGCCGCGGGCACGTGGTGCGGTTGATGCTGACGGTCAAGCGCTTCCGGTGCCTGACGCGGAGCCGAAGAGCCCCTTTGCACAGCGAATCTACAATGTCCGCCCGTTTTCGGCATGCCGGCCGTAACACGCGGGATGGCGAAGTGCCTTTCCAGGTAACAGACACCGCGGACGGGGCATCTATCGGCGTGCCGACCACGCACGCGGTCGTCATTGCGCGACTGTGCATCGACAACAGGCGATGACGCGAGGATCGGGAGTGTGCGTGGGCGACGGACGAACGGAAGGAACTTCTGACAGGCTGCACGCGCTCTGGGCGAAAGTGGGGCGCGCGCGGCCGGACGGCGACAGCTACCATCTACTGCTGGCGCACATGATCGACGTCGCGATGGCAACGCGCCGACTGTGGCAGGACATGGTGCCAGGGCCAGCCCGCGCAGCAGTCGCCCGCGAGTTGGGCGTCACGGTCGCGGAGGCCGAGGCGTGGGTGGCGCTCTGGGCGGGGGCGCACGATCTCGGCAAGGGCGACCGGATACCGATGGCTGTCGCCCGCGCGCAGGCGCGCAGCGTGGGCAAGGTGACGGGGCAGGCGATCCGGGCCGTGGGAGGGGGGAACCGGGGCGGCAACCCGCCAGCGGCTGACGTTCGAGGATGTGGTGTTTGACGGGCGGCTGGTGGTGACGGACGCGGCGCTGTTCCGACAGACGCTGGTGCAGGGCATCGGGTCTGGGAAGGCGTTCGGGTTCGGACTGCTGTCGGTGGCGCGTAGCCCCGGCTGATGCCGTGAGCGGCAGGCTGCGCGGCCTGCCGCCCCGGGCGCGGTGCGTGGTGAGGCGTGGCGGATGGGCCGGCTGCTCGTTGGCAGGTCTGGCCCGGACGCGAGACGTGCTGTTCTCGTGGTCGGGGCGCTGCTCGGGGCGGCGTGCCTGTGGGGTGTGGCTGCGCTGGTGTTGACGGCGTGGCCTATCTCGGCATGTCTGGCGAGGGAGCCGGCGTGCCTGGGGAGCTGTGGATGAAAGACCTACATGTGCTACCGAAGGTACGCGATAGCTGGAGCTATCTGTACGTGGAGCATTGCAAGATTGACCAGGAAGACAAGGCGATTGCCGTGCATGATGCTCAAGGCAAGATGTCGGTGCCGTGTTCGGCGCTGATGACGCTGCTGTTGGGGCCGGACACGAGCATCACGCATGCGGCGATTCGGGCGCTGGCGGAGAACGGCTGTCTGGTGGCCTGGACGGGCGAGGAGTCCGTGCGGTTCTACGCGCAGGGAACGGGTGAGACGCGGTCGGCGCGGAGCTTGCTGCGGCAGGCGTGGCTCGTGTCTGACCCGGCGCGGCGGTAGCGGTGGTCGAGAAGCTGTACAAGATGCGCTTCGGGGAGG
Source organism: Chloroflexota bacterium (assembly GCA_038318015.1). GTDB lineage: Bacteria > Chloroflexota > UBA6077 > UBA6077 > JACCZL01 > JADZEM01. The sequence continues at coordinate 1,768 of JBBQBU010000395.1, forward strand.
CACTGCCAGAGGGGTTGACGCTGCAACAGATTCGGGGGAGTGAGGGGATTCGGGTCCGGGAGACGTACGCGGCGGCGAGTCGGAGGACAGGTGTAGCGTGGGCTGGCCGGTCGTATCGTCGGGAGCGATGGTCGGAAGCGGACCCGGTGAATCGGGCGCTGTCAAGTGCAAACAGTTGCCTGTACGGAGTGTGTCACGCGGCGATTGTGTCGGCGGGATACTCGCCAGCGCTCGGGTTCATCCACACAGGGAAGCAGCTCTCGTTCGTGTACGACATCGCGGATCTGTACAAAACGGAGATCACGATTCCGCTGGCGTTCGAGATCGTCGCGGAGGGCGAGACGGACCTGGAGGGCCGGGTGCGTCGGGCATGTCGGGACACGTTCCACGGTCGGCGGCTGCTCTCGCGGATCGTGCCGGACCTGGAGCGCGCCCTTAAGGTCGCAGGGGTGGGAGACGAGGGGTTCGACGAGGATGAGGCGCTGCCGGGCGGCCTGTGGGATCCGGAGGAAGGGGAGGTGGCGGGGGGCCAGAACCACGGTGACGCCAGGGCGCTGGTAGGCTGGGACGGTGAGGCGGCGGGCGGCGCCGGGGAGGATCTGCGATGACGGTGCTGGTGCTGGAGCGTGTGCCGGCGAGCCTACGCGGGGAGCTGACTCGCTGGTTGCTTGAGCCGCGCACGAACGTGTTTGTGGGCAGCGTGACGGCGATGGTGCGGGACCGATTGTGGGCGAAGGTGTGTGCAGGGTTGCGGGGCGGGGCTGCTACACTGCTCTATCGGACGGATAACGAGCAGGGTTTTGCGGTTCGGCAATGGGGATCGACCTCGCGGGAGCTGGTGGACTTCGACGGTCTGACCCTGGTACGAATCCCGAACTAGGTGTCGGCGTCCAGTGTGGTCCCCACGCACGTGGGGGTGAACCGGAGATCAAGCGTCTCCGACGGCAGCTAGCCAAGTGGTCCCCACGCACGTGGGGGTGAACCGCCGCCCATGAGGCCGCGCTGCGGCTCGGGGATCGTGGTCCCCACGCACGTGGGGATGAACCGCAGCCGGCGCTGGCTGCGGTGAAGGACGCGCCGGCATGGATCGTTCGTCAGCACCCGAGGGGCGCCCGACCTGCCATCTCGGCGAGTCGCGTGCGCTATCAGTCCACGGCTCCTGGCCGGGCCGACCCCGAAACGTGACGGGCAACCTGCGTTGACAGGGTTGCGGCCGGCTGGCTAGTATCGCCGTGTGGTTCCATCATGTAGAAACCATTCCACACTATGGAAGTAGGAGCGGGCCGGCGCGCTGACGGCGGCTCGGCGGCCATCGGCAAGGCGTTCAAGCTGCTCAACGCCTTTACCATCGAGCGCCCCTGGTGGACGCTGTCCGAGTTGGCGGCCACCAGCGCCATGCCGGTCAGCACCACCAGCCGACTCCTTGCGGCGCTCGAACGGGTTGGGGCCGTCCGGCGGGATGCGGCGACGTTGCGCTACTCGATTGGGGCGGGTGTGCTGCCGTGGGCGCGCGTCGCGCAGTTGAGCCTGTCCGCGCACCAGGACATCCGGCAGACGCTGGTGCACCTCGCCGCGGCAACCGGTGAGACGGCTGCCGTCTACTTACAACAGGGCACCTCACGCATCTGCATCGACGTGGTCCAGTCGTCTCAACCGGTCCACCGCGCGATCCCCCTGGGCGAGGCCGCACCGCTCACGTCGGGCGCGGCCGGCCGCATCATCGTCAGCTATCTAACGGACGACGAGCAGCGCGCGCTCGGGCTGGATGCCGCGTCCATCGAACAGTTGCGGCAGGCGCGACAGGGCGGCCTCGTCTGCGCCTACCGCGACCGTCTGAAGGACGCCTGGGCCATCGCGTCGCCGCTCAAGAACGAGCGTGGCGAGACGGTATCCGCGCTGGTGCTGACCGGCCCGGTGTCGCGGTACCGGCCGACGCTCTTTCTGGCATGGGGCGCGCTGGTTCGCGAAGCCGCACGCGCCTGTTCGGTCCGGGCCGGTGCGCCGCCGTCATCCCTCCGCGAGTTTGATGGTCCGGTCTGCGGCCCGGTGATCTTCGGGGCCGTCCCACCCCAGGAGTCCCGCGAGCCGGGAGATGAGGAAGCAACGAGATGAGCGTGAATCCTGGTACGCCCGCTGTCGCCGGTGCGGCCGGGCAGTCGAGCGAACAGGCAGCGATCCGGGCCGCCGTCCGCGAGTTGTGCGCGGCGTTCCCAGACGCCTACTGGCGCGCGGTGGACGAGCAGCAGGAGTACCCCACGGCGTTCGTCCAGGCGCTGACCGAGGCCGGCTGGCTGGCCGCGCTGATCCCCGAGGAGTACGGCGGGGCCGGCCTGAGCATCTCGGACGCCAGCATCATCCTGGAAGAGATCAACCACAGCGGCGGCAGCTCCGGTGCCTGCCACGCGCAGATGTACATCATGGGCACCCTCCTGCGCTCCGGCAGCGAGGCCCAGAAGCAACAGTATCTCCCGCCTATCGCAGCCGGCGAACTCCGGCTGCAGGCGTTCGGTGTCACCGAGCCGAACGCCGGCTCCGAGACGACGCGCATCGAGACGATGGCGGTCCGACAGGGCGACACCTACGTCATCAACGGCCAGAAGATCTGGACCTCCCGCGCGGCGCAGTCCGACTTGCTGCTGTTGCTGGCCCGTACCACGCGCTACGACGAACTAGACAACAAGACGCGCGGGCTGTCGCTGTTCATCGTCGATTTGCAGGCGGCGGTGTCGGCCGGCCAGATACAGATTCGGCCGATCCGCACGATGCTGAACCACAACACGACCGAGTTGTTCATCACCGACCTGGAGGTGCCCGCCGCCAATCTGATCGGCGAAGAGGGCATGGGGTTCCGCTACATCATCGACGGCTGGAACGCCGAGCGCATCCTGATCGCCTCCGAATGCATCGGCGACGGGCACTGGTTCATCGAGCGCGCCGTCGAGTACGGCAACCGTCGCGTGGTGTTCGGGCATCCCATAGGCCAGAACCAGGGCGTGCAGTTCCCGCTGGCGAAGGCACACATGAACATTGAGGCGGCCGACCTGATGCGCTGGCGAGCGGCGGCCCTCTTCGACGCGCGTCAGAAGTGCGGGGCCGAGGCGAACATGGCGAAGTACCTGGCGGCCGAAGCAAGTTGGGAGGCCGCGAACGCCTGCCTGGACACGATGGGCGGCCTGGGCTTCGCGACCGAGTACGACGTGGAGCGCAAGTTCCGCGAGACCCGCCTGTACAAGGTCGCGCCGATCAATCAGAACCTCGTGCTGGCGTTCGTCGGGCAGCACGTGCTGGGCCTGCCCAAGTCGTACTAAACCAGAGCCACGGTGAAAACCGCAGGTGGTGCATAGGAAGCAGGCTTGTGCAGGAAGTATCGGCGAGGTGCAGGCACCCACTAATCCATCTTGCAGCACGGCCATGGAGATCCCAGCGTAGCTTTAGTGGTGCATCCACCAAGTTCGTGCGACACTGGGGAGGCGTGCGACACCAGCCTGGCGGCGAGGTTTGTGTCGGCGGCGTCGGCCCCAGATGTAGGGATGGCGGTGCGCGTTCCAGTAGGAGGTCGCGTCGGCGACCGCTTTGACGATCTGGTCCCAGGTCTCGAATCGGCGGCCTTTGAGCGCGAGTGAGCGGAGCGCCTTCCACCAGGGCTCAATCAGGTTCAAGTAGGCAGCGTAGGTCGGTTGGAAGACGAACTCCCAGCGCGGATGGGCCAGGGTGAAGAGCAGAACATCGGCGGCGCGGTGGGTGTTGAGGTTGTCCAGGATGGCGTAGATGCGCTCAGTCTCGGGCGGCGCCCAGGTCTCGACGCGCTCCAGGAAATCGACCCAGTTCGTGATCGTCCGCCCACCATAGGCGTGAGTGAAGGCCGCGCCCGTGGCCGGCTCGAACGCGCCGAAGACGTAGCCCTTGCCTCGGCGACCGTAGTCGATCTCCTGGACGGCGCGCTCAACGGCGCCGGTCGTCGGATCGGGATCGCCACGGACGAGT
>JBBQBU010000396.1:0-5738 GCA_038318015.1 Chloroflexota bacterium
GCGCTCGTGCATGGCAGCGTGCACGAATCGGTTGCGGCGCACACTCAACGTCCGTGGCGGCACATCCAGCCCGTCGGCCGTCTGAAAGTAGTGGTTGGCAAACTGCAACGTCATCATGAAGTTGTGTTCGCCGGACGACGACAGCAACTGAGGCGGAACGGAGTCCAGTTGTAGCTGGAACAGGCTCAGAAAGCGTGTGTCGTGCCAATACAGGCCCTGGCCGTCGACGTTGTGTGCGGCGATGTCCCCGTCGCTATCGCAGACGAGGAACATCTGATGCTCTTTGAGCACGATCCGATCAAGCACGGATCGGGCCTCCCCTCCACAGCAGTACGGTTCAGCATACCGCACGTCGGTGTGTGGCAGCGGAACAGACGCCTGCCGCCAGGGCCGGACAGTACGAGATCGGGGCCAGCATCAGGCAGAGTACGTCGAAGGATGGGCGGAGTGACGGGTGAGCGGGCAGGGTACATCGACGGGTGTCGGGCGTGCCAGCGGCACGCCCCGACGCGGTACAGTCAGACTGTGTCCTCGCAAGAGTGAACCGCGGGTTCGCCCCCGAATTTTCGGTCTGCCCGCCAGACTACGAAAAGACGCCGGTGAAGATGGTTTTCTCGCGCTCCTGGCCGACGCCGATCAGGCCGGCCGGTGCCCCGACCGACTCCTCGACCAGCCGCACGTACTCCTGGGCCTGCTTCGGCAGCTCCTTCCAGTCCTGAGCGTCACCGGTTGGTGCCTTCCAGCCCGAGACTGCCTCATAAACTGGCTTGCAGCGCGCCAGGTCTTCAATCTGGCTGGGGAAGTGTTCGACGCGCGTGCCATCCACTTCGTAGGCCACGCAGATCTGCAGCTCGTCTAGCTCGTCCAGGATGTCCATGCGCGTCAAAGCTATGGTGTGGAAGCCGTTGACGTTCATTGAGTGGCGGGCGGCCACCGCGTCGAACCAGCCGACCCGGCGCGGGCGGCCGGTCGTCGTACCGTACTCGTGGCCGCGCTCACGGATGTAGTCGCCGGTGGCATCGAGCAACTCGGACGGCATCGCACCCGCACCGACGCGCGACTGATACGCCTTGAATACCCCGATGGCGTTCGTCAGGAAGCGCGGCCCGATGCCGGCACCATTGAGCAACCCGCCAACCGTGCACGAGGTCGTCGTCACGTACGGATAGGTGCCGTGATCAATGTCCAGCATCGTGCCGTGGCCGCCCTCTAGCAGCACCGTGCGGCCGTCACGAATCGCCTGTTCGAGGATCGGCTCAGACTCAGCGACGTACTGGCCCAGGCGCTCAGCGTGCCCGACGTACTGCTGGTAGATGGCGTCGCCGTCGATCAGCGGGGCGTTGTAGATGCGCTCCAGCAGCAAGTTCTTGCGCGCAACAGCCGCATCCAGCTTTTGGCGCAGCCGCTCAAGGTGAAGCAGGTCGCCTGCCACGATGCCGGCCCGAGACAACTTGTCGGTGTAGGTCGGACCGATGCCGCGCCCCGTCGTCCCGATGGCACCGGCACCGCGCGCTTCCTCTTCTAGTTTGTCGAAGATTGGATGGTACGGCATCACCAAATGCGCGCGGGCACTGATGATGAGGTTCTGCGTCGAGACGCCCCGCTGCTCTAGCTCGTCCATCTCGGACAGCAGCGTCGCGGGGTTCAGGGCTACGCCCGGCCCGATAAGGCAGCGGGTTTGCTCGTTGAAGATACCGGCTGGGACGAGGTGTAGCGCGAACTTGCCGCGCGGATTGACGACGGTATGGCCGGCATTGTCGCCGCCCTGAGCCCTGACCACGACATGGGCCCGCCCGGCCAGCAGATCAATGATCTTGCCTTTACCCTCGTCGCCCCACTGCCCACCTACAACGGCGAGAACCGGCATCGCTCGACTCCCTGCGGAGATGCGCGGCTTGCAGGAAATGCCACGCTCGCGCGAGTACGCGCCGTTGCGAGACTATACCAGGACTGGCACGGCACCTCGTCCCGGCGAGGACGAACGGGGCGCTGCCCTGCGTGCCGACGCGGTCTATACTGCCGCTCGACATGACCACGGCCGCCGGACGGGCCCGTGGACGGCTGGGGGTGCGTGCGCGATGGTAATGAAGGTTGTGCGAGGGTTACAGGGGCGCGGCGACACCGACGACACACTTGACGACGAGCGCGCAACGCTGGCGGCGGTCGGAGCGGAACTGGTGACAGTCCCGATCAGTGACCGCGACGCGCTGATGGCGCTGCTGCCGGAGGCCGACGGCCTGCTCGGTGTGTCGTCGATTGACGCTGAACTGCTGGGGCGGATGGTCAGATGTCGGGGCATCGTCACCGTCAGCCACGGCTTCAACCACATCGACCTGGACGCGGCGTCGGAGATGGGCATTCCGATCTCAAACGTCTTCTTCTGCCACCGCGAAGTGGCGAACCACACCATCATGTTTCTGCTGGCAGCGACCCGCAAGCTGATCTTGCTGCACAACCTGTTGAAGGGCGGCGTCTGGGCGCGCGACCGACAGCCGCCGGTGGCGCCGCTCTACGGCCAGACCATCGGCATCATCGGGTTTGGGCACATTGGCCAGGAGGTCGCACGGCGGGCGGCGGCGCTCGACATGAACATGGTGGCTTTTGATCCGGTGGCCCGCCCGGAGCGCGCGGTGGCGCTCGGCGTCGAACTGACGGACCTGGACGACCTGTTGCAGCGCGCCGACTACGTGACGCTGCACGCGCCGTCGAACCCCGCGACGCATCGCATCCTAAACGAGCGCACCATCAGGCTGCTCAAGCCCACAGCCTGGGTGTTCAACACGGCGCGCGGCGACCTGATCGACGAGGCGGCGCTCTACACCGCCCTGGCTGAGAAGCGAATCGCCGGGGCGGGCCTGGACACGTTCGAGGTCGAGCCGACCCCACCCGACAACCCGATCTTGAAGCTGGACAACGTCATCGTCACGCCTCACGCGGCCGGTTTCTCGGACGACGCCGTTCGGAACGGGCAGCGGCTCGGCGCACAGGAGATGGCCTCGCTGCTGACGGGGACGTTCCCGGTCAACATCTGCAACCCCGAGGTGCGCGGCCGAACCCGATTTCCCTTCGACGCCTAGCCGCACACGTGCCAGGGACACAGACGCTTCCGCACGACGTCTCCCCTCTCCCGCTTGCGGGAGAGGGGGCCGGGGGTGAGGAGCCTAATCAGGCTTCGGTCGGGTCCACCAACTTAGTCACGGAGTCGATGTACAGGTAGGCGCGCTTGAAACGGTTCAGGGCGCTATCTAACGAGTCGTCGCCGCCAGGGTACTGCTCGGCCCACCGCGCCGCGAGCTGCACTTTGGCGACGTTCTCGTCGCCGCCACCTACGCCGATGCGGCCCTGTCCCGGTCCCTCGCCGCCGGTACCGGCCGCCGCCTCGGTCTGTGCCCGCGCTTCGATGCCTGGAGCGACATCCGATCGAGTATCGTCATGCACGCGCTTGTACTCCCTGGTCGGCGGGTATCCCGCCGAGCAACCTGTCACACTAAGGGGGGCAATCCGCACCCATCACTCTACGCGCGGCCAACGGGTCACGGATGTGGTGGCTGCACCCTGTAGCGTAGCGGCTTGTGCGCTCGTTCTGGTCGCAATTCACCGCTTGACCACCGTCACACGGGTCAACTCGCGGAAGAACGGCGGTTGACCACCGACAAACGGCTCGTCCTGTCGGTCGCGGATCTGCTCCTGCATCTCACGCTGGCCGTCCGCGTCGACCATGCCAATCGCCAGGGCATGGCGGGAGCCGGCCGGCCCGCCGATCTCGACGTCGTCAAGACGCCAGCCGCCGTCACGGTCCGCGATGAGTTCGCCCTTGTACGGCCACCAGTTGTCTGGCCCGCCGTCCGGGTGAATCAGCATCCAGAGGTGTTCATCCGGACCTTGCAAGCCCGTGCGCCGACCGACAATCGGCGGCCGGGCAGGTACCGCCGCGCCGTCGGCCGGGGCCACGAACTGCGCCGCCAGCGGTCCGCGCCGGAGGTCTGGGGTTGCAGTCGGGACTGCCCCTGTTGGCGGAACGGTTGGCGGGGGCGTGGAGACCGGGGTGGCAGACGGCAGCACCTCGGCCACCGGCGACGCCGTGACCGTGACGCCCGCGACGGGCGGCGACGGGGAGCCTGGCGTACCGCCGGCGGCCACGGTCGGTGATGGCGAGGCGGCTGGCAGGATGCCCCCTCCCGGAAAGAGCGCACCGGCTGTGGGCGTCAGCGCGGCAGCCGTACCGGGCGCACGGGTGACGGTCGCTGTTGCCGTCCGTGCACCTAACGTCGAAGCAAGGTCAGTCGAGCGCGCGAGATACGCGCCGGCCGCCACCACCAGGGCGACCAGCACGAGCGCGAGGATGCCCACCCACGGTGCCCCTCTATTCTCACGAATCGGCGTCGCGGACACGGGCGCACCGGCTCGCCATCGCTCGGTGTGCGCGCCGGGCAGTGCAGCGTGGCCGATGGGCGGCCCCGGGATGACCGCTCCAAATGCATCACGAGGGTCGTAGCGGGGCGGGGCTGGCTCGGAGTACGGCGGCCGAGAGACGGCGGCAGGATCGGAGTACGGTGGCCGGGAGACGGCGGCTGGATCGGAGTACGGTGGCCGGGAGACGGCGGCTGGCTCGTCGTGGCGGGGCAGCGGGGTGAACGACTCGCGAGCGTTGCTGGCGGCCGCCGGGCGAAAAGTGCCCATCACCGGCCGAATGGACCCTGGGCGGGGCGTCGGCGGGTCGCCACTGAGGATTGCTTCTTCAAACGCGGCGGCCAGCGCCGCGCCGTTTTTGAATCTGCCGGCGGGGTCTTTCGCCAGTGCCTTCGTGATGATTGCCTGGACCTCGGGGCCGGCGTCGGCGTGCCGCGCTGAGAGCGGCGGCGGCTCTTCGTGGATGTGGGCGCGGACAGTCGCGAGCGGCGTCTGACGAGGAAACGGCGGTTCGCCGGAGAGCATCTCGTACAGTACGACGCCAAGCGAGTATAGGTCGCTGGCCCGACTGACGATGCCACCCAATGCCATTTCCGGGGCCATGTAGTGCGGGGTGCCGATCAGCGCGCCCTGCGCCGTCAGGTTCTCTTCGGCCTCGATCAGCCGCGCAATGCCGAAGTCGGCCAGGACCGGTTCGCCGTCGCGCGTGAAGAGGATATTCGACGGCTTGACGTCACGGTGGATCAAACCGGCGTCGTGGGCCGCGTCAAGTGCTGACCCGATGCCGCGCAGCACACGCAGAACCTCGGTGAACTGCTGTGGCCGTCCGAGTCGGTCGGCGAGTGTGCCGCCGGGCAGCAGTTCCGTCACCATGTAGGCGATCCCGTTCGTCTCACCGAAGTCGTAGACGGTCAGGATGTTGCGGTGGCGCAGGCGGGATGCCGTGCGAGCCTCGCGGCGGAACCGTTCGAGGAAGCCGGACTGCTCGGCCAGCGATGGCGACAGGACTTTGATCGCAACATTGCGATCAAGGGCGGGGTGGTGCGCTTCGTACACCGACGCCATGCCACCACGCCCGATGCGGGTGGTGATGACGTACGCGCCAAGTTCGGTGCCCGGTGCAAGCTCCAGCATAATGGCACCTGGATTCTAGCACCGACCGTCCATAGCCGCGTGACGTTCCTGCGTCCGGTTCTGCGGCTGCCGTCACGGCGGTTACAGGTGGCGCTGCAAGTCGTCGAGCGCCCCGAGTAGCGCAGATGCTTCACCGTCTGGGTGGCCCGCTTCAACCTGCCCGTAGCTTTCGGCCGGGTCGAGGCCACGCCGTT
>JBBQBU010000397.1:0-5725 GCA_038318015.1 Chloroflexota bacterium
CCGGCCCGGCCGGTCATCTGGCGGTACTCGTTCGGCGTGAGCAGCCGGTGCTGGCGGCCGTCCCACTTCGACATCTCACCGATGACGACCGTCTTGGCCGGCATGTTGATGCCGAGCGCCAGCGTGTCCGTGGCAAAGACCGCCCGCAGCCGCCCGGACTGAAACAGTTCTTCCACCAGCATCTTGACGACCGGCAGCAGCCCGGCGTGGTGCACGGCGATGCCACGCGGCAGCAGCCGGAACAGCAGGCCGATCTGCCGCAGAGCGCGGTCGGCCGGCGACAACTCGGCGAGCCGCTGCTTCGCCTCGCGGACCAGTGCCATGCCGTGCGGCACCGTCCCGAGCGGGATGCACGATTCGGCGGCCTCTTCGCAGGCGCGGCGGCTGAACAGGAAGTAGATCGCCGGCGTCAGCTTCTCTAGCTCCAGCGCGCGCACCACCTCCCAGGCCTCGGCCGGACGGCGCTCACGGGGCTTGTTCTCGGTGCGGTGGCCGGGCGGGCCAGAGTCGGCGGCGTCGTCATCGCCGGCAAATGGCGCTTCGCCCCAGTTCCCGGGCCGGTTGATCTTGCGGGCAAGCTCGCCGCCCACGCCCTTGAAGTTGGACCGCCGCCGGCCGTCCGCATCAAGGATCACGTGGGCCTCGCCGTCCAGAAAGTACCGGTGCTCCAGCGGTACGGCGCGGAGGTCGTGGACGATGGCTGTCAGGTCGCCATGCGCCCCCCTGATCCAGTCGGCCACCTCTTCGAGATTCGGCACGGTGGCCGACAGGCAGATCAGTTGCACGCCCGGCGGGCTGAGCAGGATGGACTCTTCCCAGGCGGTGCCGCGCTCTGGGTCGCCCATGTAGTGCACCTCGTCGAAGACGACGACGGCGGCCTCGTCGGGCATGCGGCGGCCCTGCACCAGCATGTTGCGGAGCACTTCGGTAGTCATCACCAGCAGGCTGGCATTCGCGTTCAGCACGATGTCGCCGGTCAGCAGGCCGGCGTCGTGGCCCGGCGGGATCACGCCGCGCTCGGTGGCGCGCGCCAACAGCTTGCGGAAATCGCGCAGCTTCTGGTTCGAGAGCGCCTTGATCGGCGTGGTGTAGATGACCCGAGCGCCGCGCCGCAACGCATCAAGGGCCGCGAACTCGGCGATGGCGGTCTTGCCGGTGCCGGTCGGCGCGGCGACCAGCACGGAGCGGCCCTGCAAGTACGCCTCGACGGCCTCGGCCTGGAACGGATCAAGGGGAAAGCCGATCAGGGCTTCGAACGTTGCCAGGTCAAGGGGCGGGTAGGGCGTTGCAGACATCTCGCTCCAGATCGGCAGGCACGTCCCCCGCCGTGGTCGCCTCGCGGCACGCGCGCACGTTACATGGTAATACGCGCAGCCAATGTGCGCGGGCGTGGAAGCGGTTCGCCTGAGCGCGGGCGTGGCAACGCCACGCCCCTCCGAGGACGTGGCATAACCATACCTCGTAGAGGCGAACCGCTGGTTCGCCCGAGTTGCGGCCTTCGACAGTATCTTCCTCGGTCTGCTGGCTATACTCGTGGGGCGGAGACGGGGAGCAGTATGTCTGACGTGACCCACGCGTTGACCCACCTTGACGAGAGCGGCCGGGCGCACATGGTCGATGTCAGTGCGAAGGCCGAGACGGTCAGGATCGCGACGGCGCGCGGCCGCGTGCTGATGCGCCCGGAGACGCTCCAGCGCATCAAGACTGGCGGCGTGCAGAAGGGCGACGTGCTGGCGATCGCCCAGGTGGCCGGCGTCATGGGCGCGAAGAAGACGCCCGACCTGATCCCACTCTGCCACCCGCTGCTCATCACCGGGGTTGATCTCGCCTTCAAGCTTGACGAAGACGCCTCGGCGGTCGAGATCGAGGCCAGCGTGCGCGTCGTCGGCAAAACCGGCGTCGAGATGGAGGCGCTGACGGCCGTTGCGACCGCCGCGCTGACCATCTACGACATGTGCAAAGCCGTCGATAAGGACATGGTGATCGACCAGATCCGACTGGTGCACAAGGTCGGAGGGAAGAGCGGAGAGTACCGCCGGGCCGACGAGCCGGCGAACGGCGTGGCTGCACCAGGCGGGACCGGCGGTATGACAGCGGAGGGCGCACCATGAGCAAGCACCGACACGATGGACAGAAGCACGACGGCCACGTACACGGCTCCAGCGCGCCGACGGCCGGCACCCACGACGGCGACCTGATTATCTCGGTCGGCATCATCACCGTCAGCGACAAGGCGTCGCGGGGCGAGCGTGAAGACCTGGGCGGCCCGGCCATCCGCGAGATGATGCTGGCGGCGGGCGCGGCCATCGGCGACTACGTCATCGTGCCGGACGAGCCTGACCAGATCGGCGACCACATTCGGCGGATGGCCGACGAGCGCCGCCTCGACGTGGTGTTCACAACCGGCGGCACCGGCCTCTCGGCGCGCGACGTGACGCCCCAGGTGACGGGGGCCTGCATCGACTACGAAGTGCCGGGCATCCCCGAAGCGATGCGCGCCGCCAGCCTCGCCAAGACGCCGGCCGCCATGACCTCGCGAGCGGTGGCAGGCGTGCGCGGCCAGACGCTCGTCATCAACCTGCCCGGCAGCCCGAGGGGCGTCCGCGAGTGCCTGGAGGTGGTATTGCCGACGCTGGCGCACGCCGTCGGGCTGCTGCGCGGCGAGACCGGCGACCACCAGCGGCCAGCCCCCAGCTAACGGATTCGGCAGGGGCCATCACCCTGGCATGCTACGCGCTCGTTAGCCCATCGTAGCAGCAGATGCTGGGAGGGGGAACACGATGCCCGACGCACTCGTCGCTGGGGCGCTGGCTGGGCTTGCAGCACTGTCGCTGCCGCTGGGGGCCGTGGTGGCTGTCCTGCTGCGGCCGTCCGCGCGCATTGTCGCGGTCGTGATGGCGTTCGGCAGCGGCGCGCTGATCCACGCCGTCGTCACCGAACTCGCCGTCGATCCCGCGCAGTCGTTGGTGGGCGTTCACCAACTTCCGCCAATGCTGGTGTGGCTGGTGTTGGCGGCCGGTTTCCTGGGCGGCGGCGGGCTGTACGTCGGCCTGAACACGCTGGTTGAACGCCTGGGCGGGGGCCGGCTGCACTGGCGGCACCGCGTCCGCCGCCGCGCCGTTGACGAGAAGCGGGCACAGGTCGGCCCGACGTTGCAGGCGCTGTCGCGCTCACGGATTGCTGCCTGCCTGTCGCCCGACGAAGCCGAGTCGTTGCTGCCGTTCGTGCGGCCCGTCAAGGCCGAGCCGGGCCAGCCGGTCTTCCGACCCGGCGACGCAGCAGACGGGCTGTATATCGTCGTGTCGGGCGACTTCGAGCTACAGAACGAGCCGACGCGCGTGGCCGTCCCGATGGGTGGCCGTCCCGTCGCGGTGGTCGCGCCGGCCGCTGCGCCGGTCGTGACCCGCCTGGGGGCCGGAGCGGTCGTTGGCGGACTGGGCATGGCCAGCAGCGAGCCACGCACGGCGACGCTGATCGCCCCAAACGGCGGCGAACTGCTGTCGCTGGCGCGCGCTGACATCGGCCACCTCGCGGAGACGATCCCCTGTTTCCGGAAGATTCTCGCCGACATCGTGACGCGCGAGTTGTTCGTGTCGGCGCATGAAGCCAGCGTGGCCGACCCCGAGGAGTGGCATCGGCTGGCCGTCAACAGCATCGAGCACCTGACCAGCGCCGAGTTGACGGCAGCCACCGAGCGGCACGGCGAGCAGAGTTCGCCACTCTCGATCTTCATGGGGACGCTGCAAGACGGCATTCCGGAGTCGCTGGCCATCGGCGCAAGCTTCGCCGGGCTGGCCGCCTTCACCCCCACATTCATGGTTGCCGTCTTCCTGTCGAACCTGCCAGAAGGTGTAGCCGGCACGTCGGCGCTGCTGAAGGCGAAGTTCTCGATCTCGAAGGTGCTGGCGATGTGGGGCGGGCTCGTCATCGGCAGCGCGCTGTCCGGCTACCTGGGGTACGTACTACTGCACGACGCGTCGCCGGTGCTGGTGGCGGCGCTCGGGGCGGTGGCAGGCGGCGGCGTCGTCGCGATGCTGGCGATGACGATGATGCCCGAGGCGTACGAGTCTGGCCACGCGGGCGTCGCCCCCGCAACGATCATCGGCTTCCTGGCGTCGCTGCTGCTGGCGGTGGTGGAAATGGGTGCGCGCACAGGCGTCCACTGACGGCCTGGCCACGCTCCCAGCCCCTCTTCCACGAACGGCGGCTCCTGCGGAGCGCGAACATCGGCTGCGCCGACATCCTCTCGGCTTCACGAACGACGGGGCCCCTCCGCTAACGCGGGATCCCCGTGTCGCCGTCTCTCCGCGTCACAAGTGGGAGAGGGGCGCATTACTCGTGAGGCGTTAGCGGCGGAGCAGGCCGCGTAGTTCGGTGCGCTCTGTTGGCGAGACGGCGCGCAGGGCCAGCAGCGCCGCGCCGTAGGCCACCGCCCCCAGAATGATCGCCAGCGGCGTGCTCCAGGGCGCCAGCAGCCAGACCGGCACACCCATGATGAGGGCGGCAGCCGCCGGCCGCCACGCCAAGCCCAAGACCGCCAACCCGCCAGTTTCTTGCCGCGCCACCCAGAGGAACGGGGCCAGCAGCACCAGCTCCGAGACGACCGTCACCACCGCCGCCGCGAGGTAGCCGAAGGGCGGAATCAGCAGCAGATTGGCGGTGATGTTGAACACCACGCCGACGGCGAACGCGACGCTCAGGGTGCGTTGGCGGTTCACCGCGATCAGCACGTACTGCAAGAGGCCGTTGGTGAAGCTGATTGGCAGATACCAGATCAGAATTTGTAGCGCCCAGGCCGATTCAGGCAAGTAGCCCGGCCCCGCGATCAGCAGAATGATCGGCTCGGCCAGCAGCGTCGTGCCAACCGCGATGGGCAAGGCCAGCGCCAGGAGCACCTTCAGTCCGGTCTCGCTGAGGCGGGCCAGCCGCACCCGGTCGTCCTGGGCGAACCGCGAGAGCAGCGGGAACAGGGCGATCACGAAGCTAGCCGGCACCACCTGGAGGCCGTCGATCAGCTTGTACGCCGTTGAGTACCAGCCGAGCGCCAGGTCGCCGGCCAGCGGCTTCAGCAGCAGCACATCGATCTTGAAGAAGAGTTGATTGAGCAGGCCGTTGATCATCAGCGGGAACGACGTGCCAACCAGCAGCCAGATGGCGCGCGGCTCGACGCGTGGGCGCGGCAGCCCGATCAGCACGCCGTAGAGGCCCACCAGCAGCGCCAGCGTCACCACGTTCGTGACGATCGAGACGGCAGCCAGCCCGACGTATCCCCAGCCGAGCAGCAGCACGCCTAGTCCCAGGACCATCTTACAGATCGTCGAGAAGACGGTCACGCCGGCCGGTAGATCCATGCGCTCATGGGCCATGAACAGCGCACTGACCACGCCCGACAGCAGGCTCGGGAGCAGCCCGAGTACCAGCAGCCAGATCGCGAGTGCCAGCGGCCCGCCGATGCCCATTGGCGCGGCGAACGGGCCGGTCAGCAGCGCCGTGACGCCGGCCGCCCCCAGCCAGAGCACCAGCCGGAGCGCCGTCGCGTTGCCGAGGTAGCGGCCGGCCTGGGCGTGGTCGCGGGCCACGTCGCGGGTGATGAGCGTCGCCAGCCCCCAACCGACCACGATGTCAAAGTACGTCGTCAAAACCCCGGCGAACGTGTACGCCCCGACGCCCTCCGCGCCGAGCAGCCGAAACATGATGATCGCGAAGCCGAGGTCAACCACCTTGT